>DASQBG010000066.1:0-1885 GCA_035635335.1 Myxococcales bacterium
GCGGGGGCGATGGTGGCCATCTCCAGCACCACCATCATTGCGAAGGCGTTCAGCGAGCTTCGGATCGGCGGCAGGCTCCGTGAGCTGGTGCTGGCGGTGCTGATCGTGGAGGACCTGATCGCCATCCTCCTGCTCGCCGCCCTGACCACGATCTCGGCAGGCAGCCTCTCCGCATCGCAGCTCGGCATGGCCGTAGCGCGGCTGGGGCTGTTCCTGGTGGTCGTAGTCGGAGCGGGCTTGCTCGTCATTCCCCGCCTGGTGCGCAGCATCCTGCGTCTCGATCGTCCCGAGACTACGAGCGTCGCCTGCATCGGCATCTGCTTCGCGCTCTCGCTGCTGGCGCAGCAGCTCGGTTACTCGGTCGCGCTGGGCGCCTTCATCGCGGGTTCGCTGGTGGCGGAGTCCGGCGAGGGGGCGCGCATCGAGCACTTGCTCGAGCCGGTGCGGGACCTGTTCGCGGCCGTCTTCTTCGTGTCGGTCGGCATGCTCATCGACCCGGCGCTGGTCCGCGCGAATTGGCTGCCCATCCTGGCCCTCTCGGCCGTGGTGATCGCGGGCAGGATCATCGGTGTTTCCATCCCCGCCTTCCTGACCGGGGCAGGCGTTCGCACCTCGGTCGCGGCGAGCATGAGCCTGGCGCAGATCGGCGAGTTCTCGTTCATCATCGCCTACCTGGGCACCTCGACCGGCGCGGTCCGCGACTTCCTGTATCCGGTAGCGGTCAGCGTTTCCGCGCTCACCACCCTGACGACGCCATGGATGATCCGCGCCGCCGGGCCGGTGGCGGCATGGGTCGATCGCAAGCTGCCGCACGCGCTGCAGACGTTCGTGGCGCTCTATGGCTCGTGGATCGACGGCCTCCGCTCGCCCGGGCCGCGCAGGACCCGCGCGCAGAGCATCGTACGGCTCCTGCTGCTCGACGTCGCGCTGCTCGCGGTGGTGGGGATCCTGTCTGGCCGCTTCTTTCCCAACGCGGTGATCTGGCTGCGGCAGCAGGGCTTGGGCACGGTAGCGGCCGAATTCGTGGCCATCGCGGCGGCCCTTGCGCTCGCGGCGCCGTTCCTGATCGGAATCGTGCGGCTCGTGGGAGCGCTCGCCATCGCGCTGGCGGGTCAGGCGTTGCCCGCCGGGGTGCCCGGAAAGGTCGATCTTGCGGCGGCGCCACGGCGCGCGCTGATCGTCGCTCTGCAGCTGGCCGCCGCAGTCGCGCTCGGCCTTCCGCTGTTCGCGGTGGCGCGGGCGTTCCTGCCGCTGGCGCCGGCGCTCGCGCTGTTCGCTGCCGCGCTGCTCTTCCTCGGCGTCAGGCTCTGGCGGTCGGTTACGGATCTGCAAGGCCATGTGCGCGCAGGCGCCCAGGTCCTCGCCTCTGCGTACTCGCACGCGCGCGGCGAGTCAGCCGCCGATACGCCCGATCCCGACCTCGAAGTCGGGCGGGTGCTGCCGGGTCTCGGATCGCCGACGCGCTTCACGCTTGCCGAGGACAGCCCGGCCGTGGGCCGGACGCTGGCGAGCCTCAACCTGCGCGGCGCGACGGGCGCCACCGTGCTCGCCATTGCGCGCGGAGGCGAAGGAGTGCTGGTGCCCACGGGCCACGAGCAACTCCGGGTGCACGACGTGCTCGCGCTGGCAGGCACCGAGGAGGCCGTGGCCGCCGCCCGCGGGCTGCTCTCGGGCAGCGTTCCGGCTGGTCCCGCATCCTCGTAGAGGGGAGGCGCCGACCATTCCCCGGCGCGCTTCGCGAGAGCGACTGCCTCAAAAAGGAAACGCGGGAACGGCCTCCCTCCGGGGCCGTTCCCGCGTTTCCGTCCTGCGAGCTCCTTACAGGTTCACGTCGTTCAGGTCGTTCGCCGGCTCGCCCGACGGGTTGTTCGCGTCGGCCGTGCAG
>DASQBG010000067.1:0-13173 GCA_035635335.1 Myxococcales bacterium
CTCCTGCGTCACCGCGACGTGCGCACCACGACCACGATCTACGGTCACCTGGACGTCGAAGATCTGCGCGCAACCGTCGCGAAACTGCCCGAGCTGGGTCCAAATCGGGTCCAAGCCGCTCAAAGCGACTCAGAATCGCCCGCCAGCGCTTCTGCGAACGCTCCAGATTCTCAGGACCTTACGTGGTGGGCGCTGCAGGATTCGAACCTGCGACCCCTGCCGTGTGAAGGCAGTGCTCTACCGCTGAGCCAAGCGCCCGTGAAGCGCGGTCAATTCGCACGCCGGGCGGGCCCAGTCAAGGGGCGTTACCTTCCGGCGGAATGCGCAGCCCCGCCGCAGCGTGCAGCCTGATCGCCGTGCTGGCGGCGTGCTCGGGCGAGAGCCCCCGCCGCCCTCCCCCGCCGAGCTCGATCGCGCTGCAGGACGCGTTCGCGGGGCTCCGCTTCCAGGCCCCGCTCCAGGTCCTGCAGGTCCCGGGCGAGACACGCTTCGTCGTGGTGGAGAAGCGCGGGACGGTGCAGGCCGTCACGGGGACCGCGGCGGCGCCGTTCCTCGACATCCGGTCGCGCGTGAACTCCATGCCCGGCGAAGCGGGCTTGCTGGGCTTCGCGTTCCACCCTCGCTGGGCGCAGAACCGGCAGGTGTTCGTGAACTACACGGCGCCGAGCGCAGCGAGCCCCGCGAATCTGAAGACCACCATCTCGCGCTTCACCAGCACCGACGGCGGCGCCACCCTCGACCCGGCCAGCGAGCAAGTGCTGCTCACGGTCGAGCAACCGTTCGAGAACCACAACGGCGGCGGCGTCGTCTTCGGCCCCGACGGCCTGCTCTACCTCGGCCTCGGCGACGGAGGCTCGGGAGGCGATCCGTTGGGGAACGCGCAGAACGTCTCCGTCGTCCTCGGCAAGCTGCTGCGGATCGACGTCGATTCGGGCGTGCCCTACGGCATCCCTCCCTCGAATCCGTTCGCCGCCGGAGGCGGACGCGCCGAGGTCTACGCGTACGGCCTGCGCAATCCATGGCGCTTCAGCTTCGATCGCGCGACCGGCGCACTATGGCTCGCCGACGTGGGACAGGACGCCTGGGAAGAGGTCGACATCGTCCACGCGGGCGGGAACTACGGTTGGAACCGGCGCGAAGGCGCGCACTGCTACGGGCCCCCCTCGTGCACGGGTCCGTTCATCGATCCCGTGGCGGAGTACTCGCATGCCGAGGGCGCGTCGATCACCGGCGGCTACGTCTACCGCGGGGCCGCCTTGCCCCACCTCGCCGGGCAATACGTCTACGGGGACTTCGGCTCGGGACGGATCTGGGCCGTTCCGGCGGCGGGCCCGTACACGCCGGTGCAAGTCGGCCAGGGCAACGCCATCTCTTCCTTCGGCGAGGACGCGCAGGGCGAGCTGTACGTCGTGGACCTGGTCGGCGGCCAGGTGTCCAGGCTGGTCGCCGCGCCCTGAGCCCGGCCCGGCCCTTGCCACGCGACTTTCCTGCGTTATGTGAAAGGCATGGATACCGCCGGCAGCAACAATGACAAGCGCGAGATGGAGGTCGACGGCGGCTGCACGCTCTGCAGCGGCCCGGTCTCGGTGAAGTTCTCCCGGTCGCGCGCGGTCAGCGTGTGCCGCGCATGCCACCACATCGCCATCGCCAACGTGCACGTCGAGGACGGCAACCTCGTCTTCGAGCAGGTCGTCCGCGCCGCGGCCTAGCGGAACGCATCTCGCAGCGTCCGCGAACCAAAGGTCAGCGCCGCCGAATACGGCGGCGACTGGCTACTTCCGCGCGGCCAGGAGCTGATCGAGCTCGTCGGTCAGCTCGGCGCAGCGCCGCTTGAGCTGCGAGAGGCGTTTCCCCGCCGACTTGAAGTCCTGGCGCGTGACGAGCCCGGCGGCGTGGAACGCCTTCGCCTGCGCATCGTCGAGAGTGGCTTTCGCCCTCTGCAGGCCGCCGATGGCGGAGGCGATCGCCTCCGCGCGCCTCGGGTCCTCGAACAGCTTCCCGACGACCTTCATGCCGACTTCGGTGGCGCGCTCGCGCAGGGTCTTTCCCACTTCCTACTGCCCTCCGAAGACCTTCCGGATGGAGGCGAAGATCCCTTTGCGCGGCTCGTCCTCGGCCTGCTGCTCGGCGAGCAGGCGGCGCCGCTCGTTCTCCTCCGCCCAGGCCGCCTTGAGCGTCTCGGGCGTGTCGCGCGTGGCGAGCAGCACTTCCTTGGGCTGGGTCTCTCCCCGCAGACCCTCGACGGTGACGTGGAGCAAGCACTCCTCGTCGAGGTTGAAGTTCACCCGCTGTCCGGCCGCTTCCGGCGGAAAGCGCAGCGTGCCCAGGTACTCGTTGTCGATGATGCGCTCGCTGTCTCCCTGGAAGATGTCCAGCTCCATCACCGCGCCTCTGGTGGGCGGCAGGCGGAAGCTGCGCTGCACCGGGATTTGGGTATTCTTCTCGATCACCTTGCGGAACCGCCCGCCCGGCATGGCGAACCCGATGGGCATCGAGAGCGCGTCGACCAGCGTCACCGAGTCGATCTCGGACATCGACTCGGCGAGCAGCGCCGCGCCGAGCGCCACCGACTCGTCGGGATGCACGCCCTTGCGCGGCGGCCGGCCGAAATGCTGGTGCGTCTTGCCCTGGACCAGCGGCGTGCGCGTCTGCCCGCCGACGAGCAGCACCTCGGCGATGTCGGAGGGCGGGATGCTCTTCTCGCCCAGCACCCGGTCGACGATCTCGAAGGTGCGGTCCACCAGGTCCATCACCAGCGTGTTGAGCCGCTCGCGCGAGAGCGGGATCTTGAGGTCCACCGGCTTCCCGCGCCGCTCCGCGATGTAGGGCAGCTCGATCACCACGTTGGAGAGCAGCGTGAGGTCGATCTTCGCCGCCTCCGACGCGTTCTTGATCCGCTGCATGGCGATGGGGCTGTCGGTCAGGTCGATCTTCGTCTCCTCGCGGAACTCCTCGAGCACGAAGTCGATGATGCGGTTGTCGAAGTCCACGCCGCCGAGGAAGGTGTCGCCGCCCGTCGCGAGCACCTCCATCACGTTCCCGTGGAGCTGCAGGACGCTCACGTCGAAGGTGCCGCCGCCCAGGTCGTAGACCAAAACTTTATGATCGAACCCGCGGTTGAGGCCGTAGGCGAGCGCCGCCGCGGTGGGCTCGTTGACGATGCGCTTCACCTCGAAGCCGGCCAGGCGCCCCGCCTCCTTCACCGCCTGGCGCTGGTTGTCGTTGTAGTACGCGGGCACCGAGATCACGGCTTCCTTGATCTCCTGACCCAGGGTGGCCTCGGCGACGCGCTTGCAGTGCTGCAGCACGAACGCGCTGATCTGCGGCAGCGAGTACACCTTGCCGGCCAGCGCCACCGCGGCCTCGCCCTCCGACCCCTCGACGATTTCGTAGGTGAAGTAGTGCTTGATGTCCTGCACCACCTTCGAGTTGTACTTGCGCCCGATCAAGCGCTTGGCGCCGTAGATGGTGTTGCGCGGGTTCACCACCATCTGGTCCTTGGCGACGTTGCCGACCAGGAGCTCGCCCTTCTCGGAGACGGCCACCACGCTCGGCAGGATCAGCGCACCCTTGTCGCTCGGGACCACGCGCGCGATCTTGTTGCGCACGTACGCCACGCACGTGTTCGTCGTGCCGAGGTCGATTCCGAGGAGGATGGGTTTTTCCGCCATTTCCGTGGCTCGAAGAGTTGCCCGATGCTACGGTGGGCGGCAGGGAGGGCGCAAGAAAACCCCGTGCCGGCGCGAACCTACCACCGCACTCGGTAGTGAACGCTCGCACCTGCGAGGGTGGACTCCGAGACGTCGGCCTGGCCCACCTCGCCGCTCACGCGCGTCTCCCCGAGCCTGGGCGCCTCGCTCGCGCGGGCGGTGGCGGTGGCGGCTTGCACGGTGCGACGCTAGCACGCGCCAGCCGCCGCCCATAACGCGGCGCTGCGCGGCAGGTGAGGCGCGCTACTCCGTCAGGCGCGGGGGTGCGCCCTCCACCTCGATGGCCCATTTCTCGTACGGGGGATGCGGCCGCGTGGGCAGCTCGTCGAGGAAGCGGCTGGGCTTCATCAAGACGCGCGCGCGGTCCTGCTCCTCGTGCATGAGCGGATAGCAGAGGTACAGCTCGTCGCGGGCGCGGGTCACGCCCACGTAGAAGAGGCGCCGCTCCTCCTCCTCGCCGCCGTCGTCCTTGAGCGCCGGCGCGCTGGGGAACCGCCCGTCGGCGAGCCAGACCAGGAAGACCGCGCGCCACTCCAGGCCCTTCGCCTGGTGGACGCTGGAGAGCACCAGCCGCTCGTCGGGGTCGGCGCCCTCGATGACGTCTTCGCCCTCCAGCGAATCGAGCAGCGAGAGATCGGCCAGGAGCTGCTCGAGCGACTCGGCCTGCAGCGCGTAGTCGGCGAGCTGGCGGACGTCGTCCTCGCGTGCCTGGAAGTTCGAGTAGCGGATCTTCAGCGCGTCGCGGTAGCCGGCCTCGTCCAGCACGAAGCGCACCATCTCCGAAGGCTGCGAGCGCATCGACGGCGCGGCGAGCTGCGCGAGGGCCCCGCGCAGCTTCTTCAGGCCCGGCCGCGCCTTGGGAGGAACGAGCTGATCCAGCTCCGGGCGCGAAAGCTCCATCCGCGGGTCCCGTCCCTGCTCCGCCCAGGTGTGCAGCTGCGACCACAGCGCGTCGGCGCTCGCGGCCCCGATGCCGGGCGCGAGCTTGACGACCCTCTTGAAGGACAATTCGTCGAGCGGATTCTGTACGAAGCGCAGGTGCGCGAGCACGTCCTTGATGTGCGCCTGCTCGAAGAAGCGCACCCCGGCCCGCACGTAGAACGGGATCCCGCGCCGCGCCAGCTCCATCTGCAGCTCCATGGCGTGGTGGTGCGCGCGGTAGAGGATCGCCGTCTCGCGCAGTGGGATGCCCTCCTCCCGCAGCTCCAGGATGCGCTGCGCGACGAACTCCGCCTGCTGGTGCACGTCGCGCAGCGGCACCAACGCGGGCAGCACCCCGTCCTCGCGGCAGGCCGACAGCTCCTTGGGGAACTGGCGCGCGTTGCAGGCGATCGAGTGATTGGCGAGCTTCACGATCTGCGGCGTGCTCCGGTAGTTCACCGTGAGCTTGAATTGCTGGCAGTCCGGGTAGCGCTGGGGGAACTCGAGGATGTTCTCGAAATGCGCCCCGCGGAAGGAGTAGATGCTCTGCGCGTCGTCGCCGACCACCAGCACGTTGCGGTGGGGCGCCGCCATGCGGTCGACGATCTCGCCCTGGAGCAGGTTCGTGTCCTGGTACTCGTCCACCAGGATCGCGTCGAACTTGCGCTGCACCGCCTCGCACGCCTGCGGCACTTCGGCGAGCAGCCGCTTCCAGTTCATCAAGAGGTCGTCGAAGTCCATCGCGTTCATCTGCGTCTTGCGCTCCGCGAAACGGCGCGCGACGCGCAGGATCTCGTCCTCGAGCGCGCCGAACTGCGGCCGCTCGCGCGCCAGCACGTCGGCGATCGGCCGCTGCGTGTTCACCGCGGTGGAGTAGAGATCCACGAGCACGTCGGCGCGGGGAAAGCGGCGCTGGCCCACGCCCAGGCCCAGGTCGGCCGTCGCGCTGGCCATCAGCTCCTTCGCGTCTTCCCGGTCGAGAAGGCCGAACCGCTCGCCGTAGCCGAGGCGCCCGGCGTGCTCCCGCAACAGCCCGTGCGCCACATGGTGGAAGGTGCCGCCCAAGAGCTTGCGCCCGTCGATCCGGCACAGCCCGGCGACGCGCGCCATCATCTCGCGCGCCGCCCTGTTGGTGAAGGTGAGCAAGAGGATGCGATCGGGCGCGACGCCCTCCTCGATGAGCCGGGCCACCCGATAGGTGAGCGTCCTGGTCTTCCCCGAGCCCGCTCCGGCGACCACCAGCGTGGGAGCCTGCGCGCACAGCGCGACCGCGCGCTGCTCGTCATTCAGGTCGGCGTCGAAGTCGACCAGGCCTCGCCGCGGCTGCGCGCCCTTGAGCGCGTACCTGCGCACAGCAGAAGATTTGTGCGGGACCAGCTGCTGGGCGGAAGCGCTCTCGTGAGGCATCGGCGCACGGTAGTGAACATCCGTGCAGTCCGTCAAGTTCCCGTTTCGGGATCGCCCCCAGCCTGCTGCACGGTGTCCGCCTCTCGGCGGTGATCTCTTTGACCTTTGTGGGTCGGTGCGAGGCGGTTGTGCGCCAGCTCCCCGGAGCTCTTCACCAGGAGGATCTCGGCGAGGATGGAGATGGCGATCTCGCCCGGCGACTTGTCGCCCAGCTTGAGGCCGATCGGCGCGTGCAGCCGCGCGTCCGCGCGCGGATCGCGCCCCAGCCGGCGCGCGATCGAGCGCAGGATCAAGGCGACCTTGCGGCGGCTGCCGATCAGCCCGACGTAGCGGGCAGGAGCTCGCAGGGCCGCCTCGAGCACCGCCTCGTCGAGCGCGTGGCACCGGGTGAGGACCACCAGGAAATCCTCCGGCCCGGGTGACAGCCCGCCCAACGGGTCCTTCTCCAGATCGGCGCAGCGGACCTCGGCGGCGCGCGGGAACCGCTCGCGCCTGGCGAAGTCCGGGCGGTCGTCCACCACCACGGCGGTCAGGCCGGCCTCCGCGGCGAGGTTCGCGAGCCGCTCGCCGACGTGCCCGGCGCCGTAGATCACCAGGCGGGCGGCGGGACGGACCACGTCGATGAAGACGCTCGCCTCGCCGCCGCACTTCATGCCCAGATCCTCGCCTGGCGACGGCGCCGCGGGGAGCGGCTCGGCCGCATCGCCGGCGGTGGTCAGCGCGAACCGCCGGATCCCCGATTGCCCGCCCCCGCGCAGCAGCTGCACCGCCTCGAACAGGACACTGGCCTCGAGCGGTCCGCCTCCGACCGTGCCGCAGATGGATCCGTCCGGAGCGACCAGCATCTTGGCGCCGGCGTCGCGCGGCGCGGACCGATGGGTCGAGACGACGGTGCAGAGCGCGAACGGCTCCCGCGCCGCCGCCCGCCGCGCCACCTCGGCGAACAGCTCGGCGTCGCGGCGCGGCCCGCCGGGCGCCGCCGCACCTTTGGCGTCGATCACGACTTCGCCTCCACAGGAAGAGTCTACAATGGCTCGAAACTTCGTTCTTGCGAGAATCGGCTCCGCCCGGTTATTCAGCAAATAGTGCAGGCCACTCCGCTCGCGGTCGTCTGCGATTTCGACGGCACCGCCACGCTCCTCGACATCGGCGACGAGATCAGCAAGCACTTCGGGGGCGCCGCGCACTGGGAGGCGGAGAGCGCGCGCTTCCGCCGCGGTGAGCTGGACACGCGCGGGATCATCCAGGCCATCTATGCGGAGGTGTCCGCGAGCGAGGACGAAGTGCGCGCCTTCGCGGCTCGCCACGCGAGGCTGCGGCCCGGGTTCTCGGACCTGGTTGCGGCATGCCACGCGCGCGGGGCTCCGTTCGTCCTCGCGTCGGGCGGGCTGCGGCAGTACATCGAGGCGGTCCTGGAGGAGCACCTTCCAGCCGAGCTGCGCGCGCACGTCAGGATCGTCGCCAACGAGGGCGTCTTCGGCCGCGGCGGCCTCCGGGTGAGTTTCCCCACCGAGGACACGGCTCGCGAGCTGGGCTGCACGGTTTGCGGCTCGTGCAAGCGCGTCGCCGTGGCCGAGGCGCGCAAATCGGGCGCACGCCATGTGATCGGTGCGGGAGACGGGTTCGCGGACCGCTGCCTGGCGAGATCGGCCGACTCGATCTGGGCGCGCGAAGGCAGCTACCTGCACCGGTGGTGCGTCGAGAACCGTGTCGCGCACACGCCGTTCTCGGCCTTGGACGGCCTGGCGAGCGCCGTCGCCGGATTCCCGGCCTAGCTTCCGGCTACGCGGGCTGCTGCGCGACCTCGAGCGCTAGCATGGCGAGCGCCCGGTTCAGGAGCGACAGCCGGCGGCGCGCTGCGGCAATCGCCGCGCGTGCCCGCGGCGAGTCGTCGTGGTAGCGCTGCATCGTCTCCTTCAGGTGCTCGTAGGCCAGTTGCACGCGGCCGATGAGCAGGATCCGGCTGGCCCTGTCCTGCCCTGCCTGCTTCGCCTGGCTGCGCATCTTCCGTCCCTCCGACGCGAGCGCTGCTGCCCACGCTGACCCAGGTTGGATGCACACGGCCGGCCAGTTCTTCAGTTGCACCACAACCCCCTGAAATCACTACGGAGCGCTGGCGCGTAGACGTCGAAAGGTGTCGGAAGATCCTGCCCACCGTCTAGGATCTGACCGGCAACGTCCGTATTTTTTCCCAACCAGGTGACAGCCTGTCACTCCGCCTCGGGTCCGACCAGGCGTGACAGCGTCTTGCGGTCGATGCCGAGGGCCTCCGCGGCACGAGTCTTGTTACCGCCCAGATCGCGCAGCACGCGCTCGGCGTACCGCCTGTTCAGCTCGTCAAGCGTCGGGCGATCCGCCAGCAGCGGATCCGGCGCCGGCTGCGGGGGAAGGACGGCCACCTGGGGGGCCGTGGGCGCGGGCTCCGGCAAGCCGCGCGAGTTGCGCCACGCATCGCGCACCGCCTCGGGCAGGTCCTCGGGTAGGATCGTGCCCCCGGGGTTCAGGGCCAGAGCGCGCGCGACCGCGTTCTCCAACTCGCGCACGTTGCCGGGCCAGTCGTAGGCGAGCAGCGCCTCGCGGCCCTCGTTGGTGATGTTCGCGCCGCGGACGCCCGCATGCCGCGCGGCGAAGTGCTCCGCCAGCAGCGGGATGTCCTCCGGCCGCTCGCGCAGCGGGGGCAACCGGATGGTGACGACGTTCAGCCGATAGAAGAGGTCCTCGCGGAACCGTCCGGCCTTCACCTCGGCGGAGAGGTCCTTGTTCGTCGCCGCGACCACGCGCGTGTCCACCTTCACGGCCGACGACTCGCCGACGCGGCGGATCTCGCCTTCCTGCACCACGCGCAACAGCTGGCCCTGGATGCGCTGTCCGATGTCGCCGATCTCGTCGAGGAACAAGGTTCCGCCGCTCGCTTCCTCGAACAGGCCGCGCCGGGCGCCGGTCGCGCCGGTGAAGCTGCCCCGGGCATGGCCGAACAGCTCGCTCTCGAGGACGCCCTCGGCGATCGCGCCGCAGTCGACTGCGATGAAGGCCCCCTGCGTCCGGCGCGACGCCCCGTGGATCGCGCGCGCCACCAGCTCCTTGCCGGTGCCGGACTCCCCGACCACCAGCACGGTCGCGTCCGTGGACGCGACTCGCGCCGCCGTCTTGTAGACCTGCAGCATGGCCTCGCTGCGCCCGACCACGTTCTGCAGCGAGTACTTCTCGCTGATCTCGCGCTTGAGCCGCCGGTTCTCGGCGCTCAGCCTCCGGTGCCGGAGCGCCCGGTCCACCACCAGCTTGATGGCGTTCACGTCGTAGGGCTTGGAGATGTAGTCGTACGCTCCGCGCCGGATGGCGTCGACCGCGCCGTCGACGTTGCCGAAGGCGGTGACCAGGAGCACCGGCGTCTCGACGGCGTTCTTCACCACCCAGTCGAGCACCTCGAGCCCGTCCGCCTCGACCATGCGGATGTCGCTGACCACCGCGTCGAAGCCCTCTCCCCCGCGGTGCTGCTCCTCGCGCAGCAGCTTCAGCGCCTCCGCCCCGTCGCTCGCGACCACCACCTGGTGCCCGTCTTCCCCGAGGATCTGCGCCATCAGCCCGCGCGAGGCCATGTCGTCGTCCACCACCAGGATGTGAGCCAGCTCGCCCATGCCGCCCCAGCTTAACGCGTGTTTGCCTTCAGGAAGACCGCGACTTGCGACTTGTCCGTCCTTCCCTCCGCAACTCCGAGTACCAGCTGTACGAGGTCATCCGGATCGGCGATCAGCTCGAGGTCGTTGAGGCCGAGGAACGCGATCGCGCAGACGAGCCCGGCTCGTTTGTTGCCGTCGATGAACGGGTGGTTGCGAATGATGTGGAACAGGTATGCCGCGGCCATCTCGTGCAGGGTGGGATGGAGCCACTGCCCGCCGAACCTCGCCTGCGGCATCGCCAGCGCGGACTTGAGCAATGCGAGGTCCCTGAGGCCGGCTTCGCCACCGTACCGTGAGATCTGATCCGCGTGGAGGGCGAGGACCTCGTCGAGCGAGACGAATGCAGCCTTCACTCCGCGAGCCGCTTGAACACTCCCGCGTACTTGCGGT
Organism: Myxococcales bacterium; assembly: GCA_035635335.1. GTDB lineage: Bacteria > Myxococcota > Myxococcia > Myxococcales > 40CM-4-68-19 > VBKO01. Next base: position 10,106 of record DASQBG010000067.1, read on the forward strand.
GCGCCTGCTCGACCACCTTGCTCAACTTCGCGGAGCGTTTCGGCGACGGCACGGGCGACACGACCAGCACGCGACCGTCCGTGGAGACTTCCAGCTCGGTCTCCGCGTCGATGTTCGCCTCTTTCAGGAGCGCCTTGTCCAGGACGAGCGCCAGGCTGTTCCCGGTCTTCACGAGCTTCTTGCGCATCGTACGTACAGAATACCCTGCCGGTTCGTACCAGGCAAGGCGGCTCCGGCGAACTGGCCGGAAGGAATTCCCCACTCTCACCGGACGGTTGTGGATGCGCGTGGTCTCCGGGTTCCTGCGTAGGTCCGGCAGTCGTGCGGGCTACCGTGCTGCTGGTCCTGGTCTGCGGCGGGTGCGGCCACGTGTCCAACGGCGCCGCGACCGCGATCGGCTTCGCGGCCGTCGCCGCGACCGCGCAGCTGCTGGCGCCGCGCGCGCTCGAAGGGCGGACGGGGATCTGCCCCGAGTATCGCGAGCTCCGCTGCGTCACCACGGCGCTGTGCGCGCACGATGAGCGTCTCGGTTGCGACGTCTGCCGGTGCGCGGCGATCCTGCGCGGATCCATGGTGATTGCTCCGGGCGGAGCGGCCACCACTGGCGACGTGACCATCGACCTCTCCCTGCCGGCCTCGCCGTGGGTGCCGCCGCCGCGCTGAGGAGGCGATCAGGACGTCGCTTCCGCCGGGAACCGTACCGTGAAGGTCGACCCGCGGCCGGGCTCCGACTCCACGTCGATGCGGCCTTTGAGCGCGCGGGCGATCTCCTTGCAGATGGCCAGGCCCAGCCCGGTGCCCATCCCGGCGGCCTTGGTGGTGAAGAACGGCTCGAAGATGCGGCGCTTCACTTCGGGACCCATGCCGCTTCCCGTGTCCGCGACCCGCAGGACCACCTCCGGCCCGTCGCGGCGCGCCTGTACCTCCAGCTTGCCGCCGTTGGGCATCGCGTCGACGGCGTTCGCGACCAGGTTGGTGAGAAGGTGCCGGACGAGGCCCGGATCGGTGCGCACCACCGATGCGCCGTCCAGCACCTCCCGCTGGACCTGGATCTTGGCGCGCGCCTCGGTCCCGAGCGTCAGATCGAGCGCCTCGTCCACCAGCGGCTGCATCTGCACCGTCTCCGCCGACGGCTTGAACCCGCGCGTCTGATCGAGGAAGCGCCGGATGGTCTCGGCCATCCTCTGCACTTCCGCATTCGCGATCTGGACCTGGGCGCGGGCGGGCTCCGGCAGATCGGTGCGCCGCGCGAGCAACTGCACGTGGCCGCTCACGGCGTTGAGCGGGTTTCCCAGCTCGTGGGCGATGGTTCCGGCGAGCTGGCCGAGAGCCGCCAGCCGCTCCTGCGCGGTGAGGTCGCGACGGGCCGCCACCAGCAACTCGTTGAGCTCCTCCAGCGCCCGGTTCTTGCGGATCAGCTCGGCGGTGGCGTCCTCGATCTTGGCCCGCAGCTCGGCATTGAACCCGCGAATCTGCGCCAGCATCCGGTTGAAGCCGCGCGCGAGGTAGGCCAGCTCGTCGCCGCCGTGGGCCGGTCCGGGGGCGCTCACGTCGTAGAGCCCGTTCTCCACCGCTCGCATGGTCGAGGAGAGGAGGTCCACGCGACGTACGAGGATCCGGCCCAGCAGGATCCAGAAGGCGCCGATGAGGAAGAGGCTGGCCGCCACCGCGGTGGCGAGCAGGACCCGCCGTTCCGCCGCGACCAGCCGCTCGGCCTCGGCGAGAGAAGCGATGAGGACGAGCCGCGCCCGCGCACCGCGGCCGTCGGTGAACGGCTCCGCCCAGCGGAGCGCGCGTCCCTGCTCGGGCTCGTCGACGATGGCCGACGCGCGAGGCAGGCTGGGCAGCGGGCCGCGCCAGCGCGTCAGGGTGATCCCCTCGAGCGTCACTCGCGCCGACACGAAGTCCGAATCGAGCCCCAGCGCGGCGGGCCGGGCCAGCTCCGCGCGCAAGAGGCCGCGGTGCATGCGGATGGTGGCGGCCAGCTCCTCGGAGATCTGCTCGTCGTCGGTGCCGGCCCGCCGCAGCGCCGCGGTGGCGGCGCGAGCCAGCTCGACGGTGCGGTCCCGCACCTCGGTCTCGACCGATCTCTGCGCGATGCGGAGCCCGAATCCGGCGGCGACGAGCAGCGTCGCGGCGAGCACCGCGGCGAACAGTGCAACCAGCTGGAGCCTCAGGGACAATGCGGCTCCAACCGTACACCGGAACTGCGCCTACCGCGCGCGGGTCACGCGCCGGGCGGCGGAGGCAGCTTCTCCTGCTGCTTCTCTTCCTCGCCGAGCCCCGACACGCCCTTCTTGAACCCGCGGATCGCCTCGCCGAGGCTGGCACCCAGCTGCGGCAGCTTGGACGGGCCGAAGAAAAGGAGCGCGAGCGCGAGGACCACCATGATTTCGCCGAAACCGAGCCTCATCGATGCCTCCGGGGGGATGTCTACACCAAGACCCGCCTCGAACGCATCCGAAACGTCCTCGACGGAATACGCGCAGTGCGGCCGGATACGACGGCGGCCGGTCGGATGCGCCAAAAGCGGGCGCTCGGGCCCGATTCGAGTAATCTCGCAGAGTGCGCCTGCTGCCGCTCGCCCTCGCCGCCGCGCTGGCGCTTCCGGCTCGTGCGGGCCTCCCCGGCCAGCGGGCGCTCGAGGCGGCCCTGCGCGAGGCCGTCGCGGGATCGTGCCCGACGCTCACCTTCGCGGTCGATGCCGATCTCACGCGCGCCGCCCAGGCGTTCGTGGCGGCCGCGCAGGCGGGCCGCGCGCCGGTCACCGGAAGCTCCCTCGGGTTCTACGCCGCGCTGGAGAGCTACGAGCCTTCCCCCGTCTCCGGCATCGCGAAGGTCTCGCCGCCCTCGAGGGCGGACCGCGCGGTCGGGGACCTGTTCGGAAAGGAGTGCAGGTTCAATCGCGCCGGCGTGGCCGCGGCGGTGCTGCCCGGAGACGAGGCGGTGGTCGCGCTGGTGACGGTGGCGCACTCGACCGACCTCCTGGCCATCGCCGGGCGAGTGCAGCGCGGCGCGGTGGTGGAAGTGGATGCGACGCTTGCGCCTTCGCTCTCCTCGCCGCGCCT
>DASQBG010000068.1:0-28884 GCA_035635335.1 Myxococcales bacterium
GCGGGGAGGCGGAGGGTGAAAATGGCCCCCTTCCCGAGCTCGCTGGCCACCTCGATGCGGCCGCCGTGCGCCTCGGCCAGGCGCCGCGCCACGTACAGGTTCAGGCCCAGGCCTCCGTAGGAGCGCGCCGAGACGGCGCGTCCGAACCGGGCGAAGATCGACTGCAGCGAATCGGCGGGCACGCCGATGCCCTGGTCCGCGACCGACAGCAGCCGCTCGTCGCCGGCCTCCCCGACCACCACGCGCACCGGCCTGCCTTCGCCATACTTGCAGGCGTTGCGCAGCAGCGTGCTCGCGATGCGGTCCACCCGCGCCCGGTCCCACACGCCCCGCGCCGGGCCGCCCTCGACGGTGACGGCACACCCCACCTGGTCGAGCTCGGACGGGAGACGCGCGACGATCTCCCGCGCCAGCTCGCCCAGGTCGAACGCCTCGGGGTGCAGCTCCACCGGCGCGTCGCCCGCCAGGGCCGAGGCATCGAGCAGCGACTCGATCAGCGATCCGAGCCGGTGCGTCTGGCGAAGCGCCGTGGCGAGCTGGTCGGCCGGCGCCGGACCCGGCCCACCGCGCTCCAGCCGGCGGATGCGCTGCAGGTCGAGCTGCAGCGCGGTGAGCGGAGTGCGCAGCTCGTGCGCGGCCACCGTGAGGAACTCCTCGCGGAGCGCCGTCACCTGCTCGGCGGCGGTCAGCGCGCCCGAGTATCCGCGCACCACCGTCCGGAGCTGCCGGCGGGCGATGAGACCGAGCAGGATGCCGAGGAGGAGCAGCATCGCCACGCTGCCGCCGGTGATGCGCGAGGCCCACCTCTGCTCGCGCTGGCTGCGCTCGTCACGCAGGGCCTCCTCGACCTGGACGAAGTCTCCCAGCGCCGCCCGGAGGCCCTCCATGCGCTCTCGCGCGAAGCCCGAGGCTTCCATCGAGCGCGCCGTGACCTCGTCGCCGCCGCGGCGCAGGTCGATGCACCGGCCGATGAACGCCTCCCACTCCCGCCAGAGAGGCATCAGCGCCCGGAGCCGCGCCTGCTGCACCGGGTTGTCGGCGACCAGCTGCAGCAGGCGATTCCAGTCTTGTTCCACCACCTTCGAGGTGCGGGTATAGGGCGCGAGGAACTCGTCGCGCGGGACGTTCATGAACCCGCGGAACCCGGACTCCCGGTCGATGAGCACCCGCTCCAGCTGGTGGGCCGCGTCGATGACCCGGTCGGTGTGCTGCACCCAGCGGGCGAGCGAGGTGAGCGCGCGCACCTCTCCGACCAGCACCAGCGCCACCAGGGCGCTCAGCCCCGCGGGAAGCACCACCGCCTGGGTGAGCAGCCTGGGGACTGCCCGCTCCGGACGAGCCCCAGCCACCGCGCATCTATATCGCGCGGACCCCCACTGCGCGCCTTTCCGCGTGGCCAGCGGGGCGGCGGCAGTGTTATTCGCCTGCCGTGGACTTCGTCGCCGGAACGTTCGCCGAGCCGCAGCGCCCGGAGGGGGTCATCGAGGACCGCTCGCCGGCCGACGTCACGGTCCTCCTCGGCCGGCACGGATGGGCCGCCTCGCAGGTCGAGCGGGCCGTGGACGCGGCGCGCTCGGCCCAGCCTTCGTGGGCAGCCCGCCCTCCCGCCGAGCGGACCGCCCTGGTCCGCCGCATCGGCGAGGTGCTCGAGGCGCGCGAGGAGGAGCTGGCGCGCGCCATCGCGCTCGACGTGGGAAAACCCCTGTGGGAGTCGCGCGCCGAGGTGCAAGCCTGCGTGGCCAAGGCGGCGATCACGGTGGAGGACGGTCTGCGGCTCGTGGCGCCCTTCCCCGCGCCCGCCCAGGCCGGCGCGGAATGCCGATTCCGGGCGCTGGGCGTCCTGGCTGTGCTGGGACCGTTCAACTTCCCCGTGCACCTGCCCAACGGACACGTGCTTCCGGCGCTCGCCTGCGGGAACGCGGTGGTGCTCAAGCCGAGCGAGATCGCGCCGCACGCCGCGGAGCTGTACGCGCGCTGCCTGGCCGAGGCGGGCGTCCCGCCGGGCGTGTTCAACCTGGTGCAGGGTCCGGGCCCGGTGGGCGCCGCGCTCGCCGCGCACGCCGGCGTGGACGGAGTGCTGTTCACCGGAAGCTGGGCGGTCGGACAGGCCATCCAGCGCGCCTCCCTGGGGCAGACCAAGCTGCTCGCGCTGGAGATGGGCGGGAAGAACGCCGCCTTGGTGCTCCGCGACGCGGACCTGGACAAGGCGGTCTACGACGCCGTCTTCTCGGCGTTCGTCTCGGCGGGGCAGCGTTGCACGGCGGCCAGCCGCCTCATCGTCGAGGGCCCGCCGGCGCGCGCCGACGCCCTGGCCGCCCGGATCGCGGCGGCCGCGCAGCGGCTGTCGATCGGGCACCCCTTGCGGGACGGCGTGTTCATGGGCCCGCTCGCGTCGGAAGCGTCGCTGGCGAAGTTCCTGGCCGGAGTCCGCGCTGCCCCCGAAACGGTCCTCGAGCCCCGTCCGCTCTCCCCGGGTGGACTGCGAGGTTTCTACGTCACGCCGGGCGTGCACCGCGTGCGCGAGCGCAAGGGATCCGCGTACGAACGGGAGGAGCTGTTCGGCCCGGACATGGCCATCTACGACGCTGCCACGGCCGACGAGGCGGTGGCGATCGCGAATGCGACGGACTACGGACTGGCCGCGAGCGTCCACACCGCGAGCCGCGAGGCGTTCGAGCATTGCCTGTCCGGGCTCCAGTGCGGCGTGGTGAACTGGAACGCGCCGACGGTCGGCGCCAGCGGGCGCTTGCCGTTCGGCGGCCTCAAGCGCAGCGGCAACTACCGGCCCGCCGGACTCTTCTCCACCCTCTATTGCGCGGCGCCGGTGGCGATCCTGCAGGGCGAGCCGCGCCTGGACCGTGCCAGGCTGGCGCCGGGCGTCTCCTGGGTGGACGAGTGAGCGGCCCGCTGCGAGTGGTGATCGGGACCGCCGGGCACGTCGACCACGGCAAGACGGCGCTGGTGAAGGCGCTGACGGGCATCGACACCGACCGGCTTCCCGAGGAGAAGCGGCGCGGCATCACGCTCGAGGCTGGCTACGCCCACCTGGAGCTGCCGGGCATCGGCACGGCGGGGGTGGTGGACGTGCCCGGACACGAGCGGTTCCTGCGCGCGATGGTCGGCGCGGCCTTCGGCGTGGATGTCGCCGTGCTGTGCGTGGCTGCGGACGAGGGCCCGATGCCGCAGACGGCGGAGCACCTCGACGTGCTCCGCCTGCTGGGAGTGAAAGCGGGCGTCGTCGCGCTCACCAAGTCCGACCTCCTGCCCGCGCTGGGCGCCGACCACCACGAGCTCCTGCTCCTCGAGCTGAAGGACCTCCTCGCCGGAACGTTCCTGGAAGAGGCGCCCATCCTGGAGTGCTCGGCGCGGACCGGGCAGGGCCTGCCGGAGTTGGTCCGCGCCATCGCCGCGGCCGTGCGCGTGCAGCTCGACGCGCCACGCTCGGATCAGGGACCGCTGTTCCTCCCCCTCGACCGGTCCTTCGGCGTGAAGGGATTCGGCACCGTGGTCACCGGGACCTTGTTCTCCGGCGCGCTGCAGGCCGGCGACGAAGTCGACGTGGTCGGCGCTTCCGCCACCGCCCGCAGCGTGCGCGTCCGCGGCGTCCAGGTGCACGGACAAACGGTCCCGCGCGCCCAGGCAGGACAGCGGACGGCGGCGAACCTCGCCGGGATCGAGGTGGCGGGCGCCCCCCGCGGATCCGCGCTGGTGGCGGCGGGCACGCTCGAGGCGACCGGGCCCGCCCACGTGCTGGACGTCGAGCTCGAGCTTCTCCCCTGGGCGGCGCGGCCGCTCAAGGACCGCGCGCGCCTGCTCGCCCACATCGGTACCGCCCAGGCGCCGGCCGTGGTCGCCCTGATCGATCGCGCCCAGCTGCTCCCCGGCGAGCGCGCGGTGGCCCAGCTGCGGCTGGGCACGCCCGTGGCGGCGCTGGCCGGGCTTCGCTTCCTCCTGCGCGGCGAGCTGGGAAAGCCGACCGAGACCTCGGCGCCCGCGCCCGGGCGGCTCGCCGCCGCGGCGCGCGCCCATGCCAGCACCCTGGGCGGAGGGCGTATCCTGTCGGTCGCCCCGCGCCGGCGCCGCCGCCGCGAGGCGGACGTGCAGGCGTTGCGGGCGCTGGCCGGCGACGACCCGTTCGCCCAGGCGGAGGAGCTGGTGCTGGAGTCGGGCCACCTCGGGTGCTCTCCCGCGCGCCTCGCCGCGCGCGGCGCCTTCACCTTCAAGTCGGCGGACCGGGCGCTGGAGCGGCTCGCGCAGTTGGGACGCGCGCTGCTCTTCGATCGCGACGCGCGCCTCTACGTGCACGCGGGGCTGTTGCGCAAGCTCGAGCTGAAGCTCGCCGCTCGCCTCTCGGACCACGCCAGGGAATCGCCGCTCGACCCCAGCATCGCGAAGGAGGAGCTGCGGCAGCGCGCCGGCTCGCCCCCGCCGCGCCTCTTCGCCCGCGCGCTCGCGCAGCTGTCGGAGGCGGGAGAGCTCCGCCAGGATGCGGAGCGCGTCCGCCCGGGCAGCGCGGCGGCGCCGCTCACCGGGCCCGACGCCGACGCCCAGGAGAAGCTCGCCTCGGTGCTCGAGTCCGCGGGCCTCGCCCCGCCCCGCACCGACGAGCTGCCCGCGCTGGCGGACCAGACGCCGCAGAGGACGCAGCAGCTGCTCAAGTCCCTCGCTGCCAAGGGCCGGGCGGTGAAGGTCAGCGAGGAGCTTTGGTTCGCGTCCGCCGCGCTCCTCGACCTGCGCGCCCGGCTGCTCACCCACCTCCAGCAGCACGGCTCGATCGACGCGCAGGGCTTCAAGGAGCTGACTGGCCAGAGCCGGAAGTTCACCATCCCGCTGGCCGAGTGGTTCGACAAGGAGCGCGTCACGCTCCGGGTGGGCGACAAGCGCGTCCTGCGCAAGGAACGGGAGCGATGAGCGCCGAGCGGATCGCGCCCGACGACGGGATCGACCGCTTGCTCGCGCACCTCCCGATGCCTGCGCTGGTGATGCGCTCCCTGCGGGTGCTCGCCGCCAACGATCGGTTCTGCAGGCTGCTCGGGCGCGAGCGGGACGAGCTGCTCGCCGCGGAGGACCCGTTCCACGCTTTTCTCGTTCCGGAAGACGCGGAGAGGCTCCTCGCCCGGCACCTCGCGCGCACCGAGGGACGGCGGGAGCCGGAAGAGTACGATTTCAAGCTGCGCGCGCGTGACGGATCGCCGATCGCGGCGCGCATGCGCGTCTCCGGTTACCCGCCCGCCGGCCCGGGCGGGTTCCTGGTGCTGTGCAGCGACGAGCGCGGCCACGCGCGCACCGCCCAGCTCATCCGCGCTTTCGCCGACGTGGCCGTCGCCGCGCAGCGCCAGGCGACGCAGCAGGGGATCTTCCGGCTGGTGACGGAGCGCCTGGCCGCCGCCGGGCTCTCGGTGAATTTCAGCGCGGTGTCGGGCGACACGTTCGAGCTGCTGAACGTCGGCGGGTCCGCGCATGCCGGCATCGCGGCCCTTCGGAAGCGCTGGCCGCAGCAATTGCCGGTGGCGGCGTTCCGAGAGGTGTTGCCGGAGCCCGGCAGCACCCACGGGTCCCTGATCGACGACCTGCCCGGCCTCATCGCGCGGGCCCTCGGCAAGGAGCGCGATCAGCTCCCGGGCACGATCCCCGCCAGCGCGATGTTCTGCATGGTGGCGGTGGATGGGGCGCCGCACCTGGCCCTGTCCGCCACCGGCGCCGGCCTCGACGCCACCGTGGCCAGCGCGTTCGGGCTGTTCGGTCAGCAGCTGGGCGCCGCGCTGGACACGCTGCGCCGCATGGACGAGCTGGCGCGCTCGAACCGCGAGCTGCTGGCGGTCAACCGGTTGGCCCGCGCCAGCGCCAGCCTCGCCTCGGGCGAATCGCTCTCCGCCGCGCTGGAGCGGCTGGCCGAGGAGGTGTCGCTGCCGCGAGCGGCGGTGCTCCGGCGCGAGGACGAGTCGCTGCTGGTCGTGGCCCAGCACGGGTTCACCGCGCGCACGCTGGCGCCTGTCGAGCCGCTGGCCGGGGCGACGCCCTGGGCCGCGAGCGCGCGGGCGGGCGAGCCGGTGCTCTTCACCGTCGGCCCCGACGGCGCGGTCGGACCGTCGTCGCGCCGCCTGAACACCCCGCCGCACGGCGTGGTCCCGGTGCCGCCCGCCGGCATGCCGCTGCCGCCGGCCGAAGGGCACAACGCCATCGCGCTGCCCCTGCAGGTCGGGGACGCGGTGCACGGCGTGCTGCTCGCGGTGCTGGACTCCCCCGTGGGGACCGAGGACCTGCGCCTCCTCTCCACCCTGGGAGCGCAGCTCGCGGTGACGCTGCTCACCGCGACCCTGTTCGAGCAGACGCAGCGCCGGGTGGAGGAGCTGTCGCAGTTGCTCGAGCTGGGGCAGTCGGCGCTGGGGCACCTGGATCTCTCGCGCGTGCTGCAGGCCGGCGCGAGCGTGGCGGTGCGCGTCCTGCGCTGCAGCGCCGCGTACCTCTGGCTGCCCGAGCCCGGCGGAGCGGCGCTGCAGCTGGCGGCGATGGAGGACCCCGACGCTTCTCCCGGCATCGTCCCCGGCTTCGCCCTGCCGATGAACACGCGCTCGCTGAGCACGCTCTCGTTCTCCAGCCGCCAGCCGCAGGCGGCCCCCGACGCCACCACCGACGAGCGCATCGATCCCGCCGTCACCCGGCGCTTCCGTTGTCGGTCCGTGCTCACCGTGCCGCTCATGTCGCACGACGTTCCGGTGGGCGTGCTCACCCTCATGTCCCGGGGAGAGCGGATCTTCGCCGCGCAGGACCTGCGGCTCGCCAGCCATGTCGCGCAGCTCGTCTCGGCCGCGGTGGCCGGCGCCGACGTCTTCGAGCGGGAGCGCCGCCGCGCCGACGAGCTGGCCCTCCTCCAGGACTTGTCGGGAGCCATCACCGGCAAGCTCGATCAGCGCGAGCTCCTGGAGACGGCCAGCGCGCGGCTGCTGCAGATCGTCGAGGCGGACATGGCGGCGGTGTACGAGCAGGAGCCCGCCGCCGAGGGGCATCTGCGGCTCTCCTGGGCGCAGGCGAAGGCCGGCCCCGCGGACGGGTTGCCGGCGCGCGTCCCCTGGGCGGGCGGGCCCGGCTGCGCGGCGCAGCTGCAGCAGACGGTGCTCGCCTCCTGCACCCTGCGCACGGAATCGGGCCCGGTTCGCCTGGCGCGCTGCACGTCGGTGCGGCTCCCCGGCGGACGGGGCGTGCTGGGCGCGCTCTGCCTGGCGCGCGTGGGGGACCGCGACTTCACCGCCGACGAGCTGCGCATCCTCGATGCCGTCTGCGCGCAGCTCTCGGTCGCGCTGGAGAACGCCCGCCTCTACGCCGAGCAGCGCGCCCGCGCCGAGGAGATGACGCTGCTCAACGAGGTGAGCCGCTCGTTCGCCGGCGCGCTGGAGATCAGGCCGCTCTTGAGGGCCGCGGGGCAGGCGCTGCGCAAGCTGGTGGATGCGAGCAACTGGTTCGTGCTGCTGCTCGATCCGGCGGCCAACGTCCTGCGGGTGGCGGCGTGCAACCCCGAGCACGAGGAGTTCATGCGCGGCGTGCAGCTGCCGCTCGACCAGCCCTCTCTGTCGGCAGAGGTGGTCCGCCACCGGCGCGCCGCCCAGGCGCAGGGTCCGATGCTGATGGAGGTGGCCTCGCGGCGGCTGGTCGAGCACCTGGGCCAACGGGCCGTCCTGGTGGTGCCGCTGGTCGCGCACGGCGAGGTGCTGGGCGTGGTCACGCTCGACGACACCCAGCGGGCGCGCGTGTTCACCCAGGCCGAGATGGAGCGGACGACGGCCGTCTGCCAGCAGATCGCGCTGGCGCTCCTCTCCGCCCGGCTCTACGAGGACCTGCGCAAGAGCTACGCCGAGCTGGCGCGCGCGCAGGCCGAGCTGATCGAGCGCGAGCGCCTGGCGGCGCTGGGGGAGATGGCGGCCTCGGTCGCGCACGAAGTGCGAAACCCGCTGGGCGTGATCTTCAACTCGCTGGGCAGCTTGAAGCGCCTGCTGCAGCCCGCGGGAGACGTGCGGCTCCTCCTGGACATCGTCGGCGAGGAGGCGGACCGCCTGAACCGGATGGTGGGCGACCTGCTCGACTACTCGCGGCCGCTGCGGCCCACCTTGCAGCCGCTGGCGCTGCAGCCCGTCCTCGAGGAGGCGATCGCGTCGACGATGCGCCCGGGCGAGGAGAACTCGGTCGAGGTGCGACTCAAGATCGAGCCGGGCCTGCCGGCGGTGCCCGCCGATCCGCGCCTGTTGCGCCAGGCGGTGGTCAATCTGGTGACCAACTCGCTGCAGGCGATGCCGCACGGCGGGATCCTGACGGTGAGCGTCGCCCGGGTGCTCTCCGACGCCGGGCCGCAGGCGCGCATCGCGGTACACGACACCGGGGTCGGCGTCCCACCCGAAGCGCGCTCGAAGGTGTTCCAGCCGTTCTTCACCACCAAGCCGACCGGCACCGGCCTCGGCCTGGCGGTGGTCAAGCGCATCGCCGAAGGCCACGGAGGGCGCGCGCTGCTCTCCGACTGCGACCGCGGCACCGAGTTCCACCTGCTCCTGCCGCTCTCCGGGTAGTCGCCGCCCGCCGCCGCCGATGGGGCGGCCACGCCCTCGGGATTGGCGGCGACGCCATGCTTTTCACGGCGCGACCCTTGTGAGATTCCTTCCGCGATGACCGAATCGACCGCGCTACGAGCCGCAGCCGCGCCGGCGTCCCGCGTCCTGATCGTCGACGATCAGCGCAACATGCGCACCACCACCGCGCTGGTGCTGCGCCAGGCCGGATACGACGTCGCCGAGGCGGAGAGCGGCGAGGCCGCCCTGTCGCGCCTCCTGGCCGAGCCATTCGACGTGGTGCTCACCGACCTCAAGATGGCCCCGCTCGACGGCCTCGCCGTGCTGCGCGGCGCGCTGGAGATCTCGCCTACCACCCAGGTCATCGTGATGACCGGCTACGGGACCGTCGAGAGCGCCGTGGCCGCCATGCAGCAGGGGGCGCACGACTACCTCTCCAAGCCCTTCAAGGAGGAGGAGCTGCTGGTGCGAATGCAGCGGGCGCTGGAGAAGCGCAAGCTGCTGGTCGACGTCGGGCTCTTCTCCGACGAGTTCCGCCGCCGGTACAAGCTGGAGGAGCTGGTGGGGCGGTCGGCGCCGATGCGCGACCTGCTCACCAAGGTGGTGCGCATCGCGCCCACCGAGGTGACGGTGCTCATCACCGGGGAGAGCGGCACCGGCAAGGAGCTGATCGCCCGCGCCATCCACGCCAACTCGCGCCGGGCGACGCGGCCGTTCGTGCCGGTGAACTGCGCGGCGATCAGCGAGAGCCTGCTGGAAAGCGAGCTGTTCGGCCACGTCAAGGGCGCCTTCACCGGAGCGGTGAAGCTGCGCCGCGGGCTGCTCGAGGAGGCGGGTGGCGGGACCTTCTTCTTCGACGAGATCGCCGAGACGACGCCCGCCTTCCAGGCCAAGCTCCTGCGCGTCATCCAGGAGCACGAGATCCGGCGCGTGGGGGACAACGCCTCCATCGCGGTGGACGTCCGGGTGCTGGCCGCCAGCAACCAGGACCTGCGGCAGGCGATCGCGGACAAGCGTTTCCGCGAGGACCTGTTCTACCGGCTCAACGTGGTTCCCCTGGTCATGCCGCCGCTCCGCGAGCGGCGCGAGGACATCGCGCTCCTCGCGCAGCACTTCGTCGACCGCTTCAACCAGCGCAACGGCACGCGGCGCACCTTGACCCAGGGCGCGTTGCTGAAGCTCACCGCGCACGAGTTCCCGGGCAACGTGCGCGAATTGGAGAACGTCATCGAGCAGGCCGCCGCCCTGGCGCGGCGGGATTCGATCGGCGCGGACGACGTTTTCCTGGAGCGGCCGGGCCCCTCTCCCGGCGGCGCCGGGTCGGCGGATGGCCCGGCGAAGACGCTCGCGCAGCAGGTGGACGACGCCGAACGCGAAGCCATCCAGCGGGCGCTCGCCCGCTCCGGCGGCAGCCTGGAGCAGGTGTCACGGGAGCTGGACGTCTCCACCACCACTCTCTGGCGCAAGATGAAGCGCCTCGGTCTCCGCCGCGACTGATAAGCTTTCCGCCGTGCCGAGGAAGAGGCCGTTCAACAATCCCTTCGAGCGGCTCGAGCTGGACCGACCCGCCCCGCCGGAGAAGCCCGCTCCCGCTGCGTCCGCCCCTCCTACGCCGCCGGCGGATGCCCCGCGCCCTCTGTCGGAGGACGAGCTGTGGGCGGTGGCGGTGGAAGGAGCCGCGCCGCTCGCGGACCGGAGCGCGCGGATCAAGCCCGATCCGGAGCCGATCGCCATGGCGTCCGGACCGCTCGACCCGGAGCTGGCCGCCTACGACGAGCTGCGCGCCTTGGTGAACGGCGCCGCGCCTTTCGACATCGCCGACTCCGACGAGTTCATCGAGGGCGCGGCGCGCGGACTGGACCACCATGTGCTGCGGCGGTTGCGGCGCGGCGAGTTCGCCGTCCAGGCCCACGTCGACCTGCACGGGCTCACCCGCGAGGAGGCGCGCACGGAGCTGGAGTCGTTCCTGGCCCGCTCGCGGCAGGGCGGCAAGCGCTGCGTCCTGGTCGTGCACGGCCGCGGGCTCCACTCCAAGGACCAGGTGCCCGTCCTGAAGGACGCCCTGAAGCGGTGGATGAAGACGGCCCGCTTCTCCGACCACGTCCTGGCCTTCGCCACCGCCCGCCCCCACGACGGCGGCCTCGGCGCCGTCTACGTCCTCCTCCGCCGCCTCTGACGTGGTCTAAAAACGTTTCACGCAGAGCGCGCAAAGACCGCAGAGGAAAAACTTCTGGTTGCTGGTGGATCAGGCGTTGGCGTCGATTTCTCCACCCAAAAAAACCCTCTGCGATCTCCGCGTGCTCTGCGTGAAACGCTCTTTCTGTCAGCGGGAGAAGGAGGTGGAGGCGGATTGGGCGAGGCGGGCGAAGGTGTCGGGCTGGATGCCCATCCAGAGGACCAGGGCGGCGCAGCCGGCCAGAGCGATGCCCGCGGCGATCAGGTGGCCGCCCGCGACGGGCTCGGGCTTCGACTGCGGCACCATGTACACGTACACGACCACGCGCAGGTAGTAGTAGAGCCCGGCCACGCTGGTCAGCACGCCCAGCACCGCGAGCGGCACCAGGTCCGCGGCGATGGCGGCGCGGAAGACGGTGACCTTGGCCATGAACCCCGCCGTGGGCGGGATGCCCGCCAGGGACACCATGAAAAGCGTCATCGCCGCCGCCAGCGCCGGGTGCCGCTCCGACAGCCCCGCCCAGGAGGACAGATCGTCCCCGCCGCCCGCCAGCGCCTCCTTGCGCTCGATCAGCGCCACGACCCCGAACGCGCCGATGACGGTGGCTCCGTAGGCGGCCAGGTAGAAGAGCAGTCCTTGGAGCGCGTCCGCCCTGGGCGGAGCGCCCGCCATCGCCGCCACCGCGACGAGGAGGTACCCGGCGTGCGCGATCGAGGAGTAAGCCAGCATGCGCTTCACGCTGCGCTGGGGGATGGCCAGGAGATTTCCGACCAGCATGGTGAGCGCGGAGAGCCAGACCACCAGCGTCTGCCAGCCGTGCGGCCCCAGGGCGGCCGACGGATCTCCGAAGCCGCCCACCAGGATGCGCACCAGGGTCGCGAATGCGGCAACCTTCACCGCCGCGGCCATGAAGCCCGTCACGGGCGCGGGTGCGCCGTCGTACACGTCGGGCACCCACATGTGGAACGGGACGGCGGCCACCTTGAAGGCGAATCCCGCCGCGAGCAGCGCGGCGGCGGCGAAGAGCAACGTGGTGGTCGCGGCCGGCGTACCGCCGGACGCGGCCAGCCGTACCGCGTTCGCCACGTCCGACAGGCGCGTGGACCCCGTCGCGCCGTACGCGAGCGCGGCGCCGTAGAGGAAGATCGCCGCCGCGAAGGACCCCAGCACGAAGTACTTGAACGCCGCCTCCGCCGGGCGCTGACCGCGCCGCAGGTAGGCCGACAAGCAATAGACGGCGAGCGACATCACCTCGAGCGAGATGAAGATCACGATCAAGTCGGTCGCCTGGCCGAGCAGGCACATGCCCGAGGCCGAGAACAGCGCCAGCGCGTAGTACTCACCGCGGGTCGCGCGCAGCGCCTCGAGGTAGCCGAAGGACACCAGGCACGAGAGCGCCAGCGAAGCGCAGACCACCGCGGCAACCACGCGCGCGAACCCGTCCGTCACGGCGGCGCCGGAGAAGAGGGGCGCGGCGGGGTCCCCCATCTGCGCGACCGCCGCCCAGAACGCGAGCCCGGCAAAGACCGCCGCGAGCCACGCCTGGTACCGCCGGTCCGCGGCCGCCGGTGGCGCGCCAGCGCGGCCCAGCACCTCGGGCTTCACCTCGCGCAAGAACACCTCGGAGGTGAGCAGCACCAAGGCGCCCGCCGCGAGGATCAACGCGGGCAGCACTCCCTCGAGATCGGAAGGGTTGAAGTTCATCGCCCGCCTTCCGCGCGCGCCTCGGCCGGCGGCTCCGCCGCGGGACGCTGCAGCCCGGCGCCCTGCGGGCGCGCCGCCCGCGGGCGCACGACCCGCTGGATGAGGTCCTCGGCCGGCACCCGCGAGGCGTTGAGGAACGGCTGGGGGTACACGCCGATGAGCAGGATGGCCGCGAGCAGCGGCGCGACCGTCACCCACTCGCGCAGCGTCAGGTCCGTCATGCCGTGCTCGGCCGCGCGCCGCTTGGGGCCGAAGAGCGTGCGCTGGACCATCCACAGCATGTAGACGGCGCCGAGGATGACGCCGGTCGCGCCCAGGATCGAAAAGACCTGGCCGCGCGGCGCGCCGCCCCAGTTCCCCAGCGGCGAGGTCGAGGTGAAGGTCCCGATGAGGATGAGGAACTCGCCGATGAACCCGTTGGTCCCCGGCAGGCCGATCGACGAGAGCACGACCACCACGAACACGGCGGACATGGCCGGCGCGACGCGAGCGACTCCGCCGTACTGCGACAGGTCGCGGGTGTGGGTGCGCTCGTAGAGGTACCCGACGATGAGGAACAGCGCTCCGGTGGAGATGCCGTGGTTCACCATCTGCAGCACCGCGCCGTTCACCGCCTCGGGCGTGAGCGCCGAGAGTCCCAGCATGACGAAGCCTAAGTGCGCGACCGACGAGTACGCGATCAGGCGCTTCAAGTCCTGCTGCGCCATGCACATCAAGGAGCCGTAGACGATCCCCACCACCCCGAGCGCGGCCATGGCGGGCGCGTACTGCAACGCGGCCGCCGGGAAGAGTGGCATGGCATACCGGACGAAGCCGAAGGTGCCCATCTTCAGCATCACGCCCGCCAGGACGATCGAGGCCGCTGCCGGCGCCTCGGTATGCGCGTCGGGCAGCCAGGTGTGCAGCGGCCACACCGGCACCTTGATGGCGAAGGCGAGGGCGAAGGCGAGGAAGAGCCATTTCTGCGCATCCGCGCCGAGCTGCGGCACCTGCGCCTGCAGCGCGAGATAGTCGAAGGTGCGCGGCTGCCCGACGGGAGCGGAATGGCTCCACAGGTAGAAGATGGCGAGCAGCATCAGTACGCTGCCGACGAAAGTGAAGAGGAAGAACTTTACCGCCGCGTAGATGCGCCGCTCCGAGCCCCACATCCCGATGAGCAGGTACATGGGGATCAGCATCGCTTCCCAGAAGACGTAGAAGAGCACCAGGTCGAGCGCGGCGAGGGTCCCGATCATCGCCGTCTCGAGCACCAGGAGCGAGATGCAGTAGAGCTTGACGCGGTCCTGGATGTACTTCCACGAGCTCAACACGACGATGGGGCCGAGGAAGGTGGTGAGCAGCAAGAGGAGCAGCGCCACCCCGTCGATTCCCACGTGGTAGCTGAAGCCGAGGTTCGGCGCCCAGTCGGTGCGCTGCTCGAAGGAGAAGCCGCGCGCGCCAGGCCGGAAGGCCACGGCGAGCGGGACGCAGAGCGCGAAGGTGGCGAGCGAGGCGATCAGCGCGACCCCCTTGTGCTGACCGCCCTCGTCGCGCGGGAGGAAGGCGATGATCGCCGCGCCCAGCATCGGCGCGAAGATCACCAGGCTGAGGAGGTGCGACTGGAGGAAATCCATCTCAGCCTCGCACCAGGAAGACGTAGACCAGGATGAGGACGCCCACCGCGGTGACCGCCGCGTACCGTTGAACGTCGCCGTTCTGGAAGCGGCGCAACGCGGAGCCGACGGCCGCGACCAGCTGCGCCGACCCGTTCACCAGAAGGCCGTCGATGATCATGGCGTCCGCCGCGCGCCACAAGCCCCGCGCGGTGGCCCACAACGGCTTCACCAGTATCCGGTCATACAAGGCATCGACGTAGAGGGCCGACGCCAGCGCGCGGCGCAGCCTGGGCGTGGCCCGCGCGATCCGCTCATCGCCTTGCAGCCCGCGACCAGGCGCGTAGAGGGACCAGGCGGCCGCGAATCCCGCCCAGGCCACCACCAGCGCGATCCCGAACGCGACCAGCTCGGGCAGCCGCTCCAGGGGAGCGCCGCCGCGAGGCCGCGCGAAGACGCCTTCGGTGAAATGCTCCCAGGTGAACGGCAGCTGGCGCGAGGGGAGGACGATGAGCGCCCCCACCACCGAGAGCGCCGCCAGGACCCACAGCGGCAGCGTCATCACCCAGGGCGCCTCGTGAGGGTGCACCTCGGGAGGACCGCGGTACTCGCCCTCGAAGGTGAGCAGGTAGCAGCGCCACATGTAGAACGAGGTGATCAGCGCGGTCACCGTCCCCACCAGGTAGACAGCAGGGCCGAAGAACGTCAGCCGGGTACGGCTCAGCGCCTCGAGCAATGGCCGCAGTAGCGGCACACTCGTGGAGGCTGGATCCCACGCGGTGAGGAAGTCGAAGGCGCGCGTGTTCAGCGCCTGGGCGAGGATCTCGTCCTTGGAGAAGAACCCGCTGATGGGCAGGATTCCGGTGATCGCCACGGTGGCGATGAAGAACGTGGCGGCGGTGTGCTTGAGCCCCAGCCGGCGCAACCCGCCCATGCGGGCCATGTCCTGCTCGCCCTTCAGCCCGTGGATCACCGCGCCGCTGCCGAGGAACAGGCACGCCTTGAAGAACGCGTGCGTGATGAGGTGCGCGGTGCCCGCCGCGAACGCGCCCACGCCGACGCCGACGAACATGTATCCCAGTTGCGAGACGGTCGAGTACGCGAGCACGCGCTTGATGTCCGTCTGCGAGGTGCCGATCACCGCGCCAATCAGCGCGGTGAGGACGCCGATCACGGCCACCACCGCCATCACTCCGGGGGCCTGCACGTAGAGGAAGCTGAGGCGCGCAACCATGTACACGCCCGCCGTCACCATGGTGGCCGCGTGGATCAGCGCGGAGACGGGCGTGGGCCCGGCCATCGCGTCGGGCAGCCAGACGTAGAGCGGCAGCTGGGCGCTCTTTCCGGTGGCGCCGACGAAGAGCAGCGCGGCGGCGGCCGAGGCGACGCCGAGCGAGAGCGGCGCCACCTTGAGCGCCTGGAAGCTCACCTGACCCGTGTAGAGGTAGAGGACGAAGATCCCGATGAGGAACCCGAAGTCGCCGATGCGGTTGACGATGAACGCCTTTCGCCCCGCGTACGCCTTCGCATCGTCGTCGTACCAGAAGCCGATGAGCAGGTAGCTGCAGAGGCCGACGCCTTCCCAGCCGACGAACATCGCCACCAGGTTGTCGGAGAGGACGAGCAGCAACATCATCGAGACGAAGAGGTTCAGGTAGGCGAAGTAGCGCCAGTAGCCCGGGTCCTCGTCCATGTACCCGACCGAATACAGATGGATGAGGAACCCCACTCCGGTGACCACCAGGACCAGCGTGCCCGAGAGCCGGTCGAAGGTGAGGCCCAGATCGACCCGCAAGCTGCCCACCGAGAACCAGGTGTAGACCAGCTGTCGGACCTGCGCGGTCTCGCCTTCGATGTGCGCCACCTGCCACCAGGCGAACACCCCGATGCAGAAGGGGAGGAGCACCACCAGGAGGGCGACGGCGTACAGCCACGCCTTGGGGAGCCAGCGCCCGAGAAGGCCGTTGACCGCCGCGCCGGCGAGCGGGAGCAGGGGGATGAGGTACAGCCAGGAGACTTCCATTCACTCCTCAGAACTTGAGCGTGTCGAACTCGTCCACGTTGACAGAGCTCCGGCTGCGGAACACGGCGATGACGATGGCGAGGCCCACGGCGGCCTCGGCGGCGGCCACCGCGATGACGAAGAAGACCGCGGTGTGGCCGCTGAGGAAGCCCGCCTGGGTGGGGGCGCTCTTCACCAGCGGGAAGCGCGAGAAGGTGAGGAAGGTGAGGTTCACCGCGTTGAGCATCAGCTCGATGCTCATCAGGACGATGAGGGCGTTGCGCCGCACCACCACGCCCACTCCGCCCAGCGCGAAGAGGACCGCGCCGAGGAACAGGTAGTGCAGAGGCCCCACCATCAGATCTTCCCCTTGGCGACGACCACCGAGCCGACGATGGCCACGGTGAGCAGCAGGCTCGTCACCTCGAAGGGCAGCACGCTGAAGAGGTAGAGCGCGCGCCCCACCGCCTTGACCGTGCCGAAGCCTGTCGGCAGCTGCTCGACGGCGAGGTCGCGCACCGGGCCCGAGTACGCGTTGCGCAGCGCCAAGACGACGATGAGCCCTACCGAGGCCGCGACCGCGAGCGCGCCGATGCCCTTCCACACGGTGACGCGCTCCCTGCCCAGCTCCTCCTCCTTCAGGTTGAGCAGCAGGATGACGAACACGAACAGCACCATCACCGCGCCGGCGTACACCATGACCTGGAGGATGGCGATGAGGTGCGCCGAGAGGAGCAGGTACACGCCGGCCAGGAAGAAGAAGCAAGCGACCAGCGACATCGCCGCGTGGATGGGGTTGCGTCGCAGCACGACCTGCGCGCCGGCCCCGACCACGCCGGCGAAGAAGATCCAGAACAGGACGGTCTCGGCCATCGCTAGCCCCGCACGAGCGCATCGAAGTCGCCGCGGAACTTCTCGATGTAGCTCTTCGCCGGCATCGCGGCGCCGTCGGCGAGCGCGCAGATGGTCTTCATCTCCATCTGCCGGGCGATCTGGTGCACGTTGTCCACGTCCAGCTTCTCGCCGCGGCCCGCGCAGATCTTGTCGAGGAGCCGGCTCAGCCACGCGGTCCCTTCGCGGCAGGGCGTGCACTGGCCGCAGGACTCGTGCGCGTAGAAGCGCATCACGTTGGCCAGCGCGAACGCCATGTTGGTGTCCTCGTCGAGGTAGACGACGCCGCCGGACCCGGCCATGGTCTTCTTGGCCTTGAGCGTGTCGAAGTCGGAGGGCCAGTCGACCTCCTCCGCGGTCATCACGGCCGACGAGCTGCCGCCGGGGATGATGGCCTTGAGCTTCTTGTTCCCGCGCATCCCGCCGCTGTACTCGTCGAGCAGGACGCGGAAGGTGGTGCCCATCGGCGCCTCGTGCACCCCGGGGACGTTCACGTGCCCGCTCACCGCGTACAGGCGCGTGCCGCCGTTCTTGGGGACGCCCACGTTGGCGAACCAGTCGCCGCCCTTCTCGACGATCGCCGGGAGGTTCGCCAGCGTCTCGACGTTGTTGACCGCGGTCGGCTGCTTGAACAGGCCGCCGCCCGCGTTGGCGGGGAACGGAGGCTTGAGCCGCGGATATCCTTTCCGCCCTTCGAGCGACTCGAGCAGCGCCGTCTCCTCGCCGCAGATGTAGGCGCCGGCGCCGATCACCACCTGCATGTCGAGGTCGAACCCCGAGCCGAAGATGTTCTTTCCCAGGTAGCCCTGCGCGTAGGCCTCGTCGATCGCCTGCTGCAGCCGCGCCGCGGCCGCCTTCCGGAACTCGCCGCGGCAATACACGTAGGTGAGGTGGCAATCGAGCGCGTAGCAGCCGATCACCAGCCCCTCGACGAACATGTGCGGGCTCTTCTCGAGGATGGCGCGGTCCTTGAAGGTGCCCGGCTCTCCCTCGTCGGCGTTCACCACCAGGTACTTGGGGAAGCTCGTCTCCTTGCGGACGAAGTTCCACTTCATCCCGGTGGGGAACCCAGCGCCGCCGCGGCCGCGCAGGTTGCTCTTCACCACCTGGTCCACGATCTGCTGCGGCTGCATCTTGAGCGCCTTGGGGAGCGCCTGCCAGCCGCCGGAGGCCTTGTAGGTGGCGAGCGACCAGCTCTCGGGCTTGTCCCAGTCGCCGCTGAGGATCTTCACGCGCTCGGCCACGCTCACCTCTTGTCGGTGGGGACGGTGGTCGCCGCGGCCTGTCCCACGGTGCCGGTCGCCTGCGGCTGGGACTGCTTCTCGATCGCGTGCTTGTCCTCGAGGTGACGCGGATGGGGCCCCGGGGCCATCGTCTGCCCCGGCTCGGTGCGCAGCCGGGCGATCAGGGCGTCGACCGATTCGGGCGTGACGTTCTCGACGTAGGTGAAATTGTTGTGGAGCGCCGCGGGTGCGGTGCCGCAGGAGGCGAGGCACGCCACCTCCTCCAAAGAGAACTGGCCGTCCTTGGTGACCTGTCCGGGCCGGATCCCGAGGCGCTCCTCGCAGTGCCGCAGGATGCTCTCGCTGCCCATCGCCCAGCAGGAGACCGAGTTGCACACGCCGATGTGGTGCCGCCCCACCGGGTGCAGGCGGTACATCGTGTAGAAGGTCACCACCTCGCGGACGCGCACCGGCGGGACGTCGAGGCGGAACCCGACGTAGGCCATCGCCGGCTCCGGGAGCCAGCCCAACTCGTCCTGCGCCAGGTGGAGCACCGCCAAAAGCGCCGACCGCCGGCGATCGGGCGGGTACTTCGCCACCGCCTTCTCGAATCCCTCGTCGAACCGGCGCTGCTGCTCCGCGTCGAAGGGCGAGGGCATAACCCCCGCCTGCTTGGACAGGGCGATCATCGGGCGCGCACGTCTATGTCGAACCCTGGGGGATGTCAATGCGCGTCATAGCCGCATTTCCGCGTGTCCAGCGCGGCGCGGCGCGCCCCGGGATGGAGTCTGTCCCCAGGCTCCGCTTCGAGACCCATCCTACCGGCGCGCCACCAGGTTCAGCACCACCGTGAGGACAAGGCTGAGCAGGAGCATCAGCCCGAGCGGCATGTAGAAGGTGAAATTGTCGCGGCGGATGAGGATGTCGCCGGGGAGCCGCGGCAGTCCCATCTTGCCGGCGATCAGCAGGGCCGCCCCGAACGCGGCCAGGACGGTGCCCACCACGAGCAGCAGCTTCCCCAGCCCTTCCATGCGGGAAGGATAAGCGCCGCGGGCCGGGCTGGCGACTACCGCACTTCCAGGACGCGCAGCGCCCGCAGGGCGACCAGGGTGGCCCAGGCCTCGTTCTCCGGTCTGCCGGAGAGCTTCACCAGGTCGGCCACGGTGCGCGTACCGTCGCAGCGGGGCAAGAGGTGCGCCTCCCAGGCCTGCAGCTCCACGTCGCTCAGGTTGAATGCCGGATCGGGCGAGGGGATGAGCCGCTCCTCGGCCGCGAGCAGCCGCCGGAGGCGCTCCGGCTTGTAGAGCTTCTTCACCCCGCGCACGATCAGGTTCGCCGGGTGGATGTCGAGCTTGATCATCTCCCTGCGCGCGCGGGCCTGGAACGACAGGGCGAAGGAGCCGGTCTCCCAGGCGAACAGGCTGTAGAGGATGCTCTTGATCTGCTGGGCGATGTAGTAGAGCCGCTCCTCCTCGGTGAGCGCGCCCATCGAGATGAGCACGTCGCCGGTGCGCTGCTTGCTCCGCGACGCCTCGTCCGCGGCCGACTCGAGCGTCGCCTCGTCGATCTTCCCGGCGCGCACCAGGAATTGGCCCAGCCGGTCGGCGACCAGGTTGGATTGCGCGAACACCGGCATCCCGGCTTCGAAGTAGACGACCTTCTTCACCTGCCCCTTCTGCAGGCCGAGCTCGCCGGTCTCCCGCGCCTGGAAGAAGGCAGCGAAGAGCTGAGGCAGGTTGTCCTTCAGCTCACCGCGCCGGACGCTGTCCTTCGAGGCGATGGGCTGCAGCGCGTCCGCGGGCAGCTCCTCCGGCTCGTCCTGCCGGCCCGGCGGGGGCGGCTCGGTGGGGACCGTGACGCTGATGCGCCGCGTCACCGGGCTGGCCGCTCCGCTCAGACGTGCCTGCTGCTCGGGTCCCATCGGCCTGAGCGCCAGCTTGCCTCCCCCGCGAAGCCCGACGTGCGCGCCCTGGGCGGTCAGGTCGATGCGGCTGGTCAGCTCCATCGCCTCGGCTTCCTCGGCGACCGGGGGCGCCCCCTCGAGGTCCAGCTCGAGCTCGCGCTCTGGAGTCCGGGCGGCGGGGACGACCTTGCGCACCGCCTCCAGCAGCGCCTTGCGGTCGAACGGCTTCTCGAAGTACCCGACCGCGCCGTGCTTGGCGGCCGCGCCCCTGGTGGTGCTCCCGCCCTTGTGCACGCCGGAGATGAAGATGAAGGGGATCTTCAAGCGCTTGAGCATCTCGGCGACGTCGTAACCCATCAGATCGGGCAGGAGGACGTCGACGATGGCGAGCGCCGGCTTCTCCTTGCGCGCCAGGTCCAGCGCGTTCCGGCCACGGCTGGCCGTCAGGACCGTGTATCCGGCTTCCTCGAAGGACGAAGAAAGCAGCGTGAGGAGCTCGGGGTTGTCGTCGACGACGAGGATCCGCGGCGAGGGCAAGGTGCCCCCACTGTACCATGCAGGACCGGGAGCGCGGCCACGGTTGATCGCGCCTTCCCGGAGTGTTAAGCAAGGCCGCTTTTCCCAATCGACGCCAGAGGATCCGCCATGCGCAGGATTTTGCCGAGTCTCCTCGCCCTCGCCGCCCTCGCCGCCTGCAAGAAGCAGGACCAGGGCAGCGGAATGATGAGCCCCGACGCGACCGGCCCGATCGTCATCGGCGAGGTCGGGAGCATGACCGGCACGGAAGCCACCTTCGGCCTCTCCAGCGCGAACGGGATCCAGCTCGCCATCGACGAGTTCAATGCCAAGGGCGGAGTGAAGGGGAGACAGCTCCAAGTCAAAGTGCTCGACGATCAGGGCCGTCCCGAGGAGGCCGCCACTGCGGCGACGCGCTTGATCGCGAGCGAGCACGTGGTCGCTCTGCTCGGCGAGGTCGCCTCGACCCGCTCGATGTTCATGGCGCCCAAGGCGCAGCAGGCCAAGGTGCCGATGGTGACGCCCTCCTCCACCAACCCGGCCGTCACGGAGAAGGGCGACTACATCTTCCGCGCCTGCTTCATCGACCCGTTCCAGGGCTACGTGGGCGCCACCTTCGCGCACGACAACCTGAAGGTGAAGAAGGTCGCGATCTTGAAGGACGTGCGCAACGACTACTCGGTCGGGCTGGCGAAGAATTTCATCGAAGCCTTCACCAAGGCCGGCGGGCAGATCGTCGCGCAGGAGAGCTACTCAAACGGGGACGTGGACTTCAAGGCGCAGCTCACCAACATCAAGGCGGCGGCCCCGCAAGCGCTGTACGTCCCCGGCTACTACACCGACGTGGGCCTCATCGCGCGCCAGGCGCGGGAGGCGGGCATCACCGTTCCGCTCCTCGGCGGCGACGGCTGGGACAGCGAGAAGCTCTATGAGATCGGCGGCGACGCGATCGTGGGGAGCTACTTCTCCAACCACTACTCGCCCGACGACCCCAGCCCGCGCATCCAGGAGTTCGTCGGCAAGTACAAGAAGGCCTACGGCGGGCAGCTCCCCGACTCGCTCGCGGCGCAGGCGTACGACGCGGCGGGGATGCTGGTCGACGCCATGAAACGCGCCAAGGACCTGACCGGGCCGTCGATCCGGGACGCGCTGGCGGCGACGAAGGACTATGCGGGCGTGACCGGTAACATCACGCTCGACCAGAACCGCAATCCCCTCAAGCCCGCGGTGGTGCTCAAGGTCGCGAAGGGGGGGAAGTACGACTTCGTCACCAAGGTCTACCCCGAGGGGATGCAGCCCGAGAGCGGTTCCGGCGGCGACGCGGCGGCGAAGAAGTAGCGGCCGGAAGGCGCTCGTTTGGCGGAGTTCTTCCAGCACATCATCAACGGCCTCAGCGTGGGCGCAATCTACGCGCTCATCGCGCTCGGCTACACGATGGTGTACGGCGTCTTGAAGCTGATCAACTTCGCGCACGGCGACGTCTTCATGATCGGCGCGATGGTGGGCTGGTACGTCGCGCGCTGGACGGGCGAGTCCCGGACCCCGAGCATCCCCGGCGCGCTGCTCGTCACCCTGGCGGCCATGGCGGCGTGCGCGATCCTGGGATTCGTGATCGAGCGGCTCGCTTACCGGCCGTTGCGGAGCTCGCCCCGGCTCAACTCGCTCATCACCGCCATCGGCGTCAGCTTCTTCCTCGAGTACGGCGGCCAGTATGTCTTCGGGCCCAATCCGCGCGCTTTCAACGTGCTTCCCCGCCACCTCGCGCAGCACGTCGGGCCGGTATCGCTCGGCTACGTGGACATCGTGACCATCATCGTCTCGGTGGCGCTGATGCTCCTGCTGCAGCGGATCGTGTTCCACACCCGGATCGGCACGGCGATGCGCGCCGTCTCCTACAACTCGACCGTGGCGTCGCTGATGGGCGTGAACATCGACCTGGTGATCTCCTTCACCTTCGTGCTCGGCTCGGTGCTCGCCGCCGTCGCGGGCATCCTCTACGCGAGCAAGTACCCCAGCGTGCAGCCGTTGATGGGGCTCATGCCCGGCCTCAAGGCGTTCGTGGCCGCCGTCCTGGGCGGCATCGGCAACGTGCCCGGCGCCATGCTGGGGGGCCTGGTGCTCGGGCTCGCCGAGCAGCTCGTTTCCGGTTACCTGAGCTCCTCCTGGCGCGACGCGGTCGCGTTCGGGATCCTCATCCTCGTCCTGCTCGTGCGGCCGAGCGGCCTTCTCGGGCGCGGCGAAGCGGAGAAGGTCTAGATGGCGGGCCTCTTCGGCGGGTCCGCGCTGACGCAGGCCCGGCGCGCATTGCTCAGCTGGCTGCCCTTCATCGCGGCGATCCCGCTCCTCTGGCTCGTGCAGCATTTCTGGGCCGAGCAGCCCGACTGGGAATACGCGTTCCAGAACATCAACCACATCGGCATCGCCATCATCCTGGCGGTCTCGCTCAACCTGGTGAACGGCTTGACCGGCCAGTTCTCCATCGGCCACGCCGGCTTCATGGCGGTGGGCGGCTACGTCTCCGCCGTGCTGCTCATGCGCGGGCCGGAGCAGGACCCCTACCGGCTCTTCTTCATCGCGTCGATCGCGGCGGGCGCCGGCGCGGCGGCGCTCGCCGGCTGGCTGGTGGGCAAGCCGTCGCTCCGGCTGCGCGGCGACTACCTCGCCATCGTCACGCTGGGATTCGGCGAGATCATCCGCGTCATCATCGAGAACACGCGCCTGTTCGGCGGCGCGATCGGCCTCTCTCCGATCCCGCGGTACGCGGACTTCACCTGGATCTGGACCGCGGCCATCGCCACCATCCTGATCACCAAGCGGCTGCGCGACTCGACTCACGGCCGCGCCTTCCTCTCGGTGCGCGAGGACGAGGTCGCGGCCGAAGCGATGGGCGTCGACACCACCGGGTACAAGGTGCGCGCGTTCGTGATCAGCGCGGGCATGGCGGGCGTGGCCGGCGCGCTCTCCGGCTCCTTCGAAGGAAACCTCTCCCCGCAGAGCTTCACCTTCGTGCGCTCGTTCGAGGTGGTGGCGATGGTGGTGCTGGGAGGGATGGGCTCCATCACCGGGTCCACCATCGCGGCCGGCGTGCTGACGCTCCTGCCCGAGTACCTGCGGGCCCTGGCCAACCTGCGCATGGTCATCTATTCGGTCGCGCTGGTCGTCCTCATGCTGGTGCGGCCGCGCGGGCTGTTGGGGACGCGGGAGATCTGGGACTTCCTGCCCTGGCGCCGCCGCAAGGGCGCGCCGCGGCCGCCGGCCAAGGCGCCGGAGCTCTCCGAGGCGCTGATCGACGTGCGCCGCGCCACCATCCGCTTCGGCGGCCTCACCGCCGTCTGCGACTTCTCGCTGACGGTGAAGCCCCGCGAGCTGGTCGCGCTGATCGGCCCCAACGGCGCCGGCAAGACCACGGTCTTCAACCTGCTCACCGGCGTCTACCCGCCCGGCGAGGGGACCATCCTGGTGCGGGGCAGGGACACGCGCGGGCTCGCGCCGCACGACATCGCGCACCTCGGCCTGGCGCGCACCTTCCAGAACATCCGCCTCTTCCGCGAGCTGACCGCGTTCGACAACGTGCGGCTGGGGTGCCACCACCTGACGCGCGAGTCGATGGCCGCCTCGGTGCGCAAGGGCGAGCTGGCCGAGGTCGAGGAGAACTGGATCACGCAGCGGTCCGAGGAGCTGCTCGCGGTGATGGGCCTGCTCCACCGGCGCGACGATCTGGCGAAGAACCTGCCCTACGGCGAGCAGCGGCGGCTGGAGATCGCGCGCGCTCTCGCCACCGACCCCAAGGCGCTCCTGCTCGACGAGCCCGCGGCCGGCACCAACCAGAAGGAGAAGTCGGAGCTGATGCAGCTCATCCGCGACATCCGCGACCGCTTCGGCGTGGCCATCGTGCTCATCGAGCACGACATGAAGCTGGTGATGGGCGTGTCGGAGCGGATCCTGGTGTTGGACCACGGGGTCACCATCGCGCAGGGGCTCCCGCGCGAGATCCAGACCAACCCGCGGGTGATCGAGGCCTACCTGGGCGAGAAGTACGCGCGCGAGCACGCCCGGCAGATCGCGGCCGGGCGGGTGCAGCCTTGAGCGATGCGCTCCTGCGGCTGTCCGGGCTCGACGTGCACTACGGCGCCATCCACGCGCTGCGGGGGATCTCGTTCGACGTGCGCGAGGGCGAGATCGTCACCTTGATCGGCGCCAACGGCGCGGGGAAGACGACCACGCTCCGCGCCATCTCCGGACTGATCAAGCCGTCGGGCGGCAGCATCGTCTACCGCGGAGAACCGGTCGCGGGGGTGAAGCCCTACAAGCTGGTCGCGCGGGGCCTCTCTCACGCCCCGGAAGGGCGCGGCATCTTTCCCAACCTCACCGTGCGGGAAAATCTCATGCTGGGCGCGTTCCTGCGCCGCGACCAGGACGGCATCGAGAGCGACATGCAGCGCGGCTTCAACCTCTTTCCCATCCTGCGCGAGCGCGAGCGCCAGATGGCCGGCACTCTCTCGGGCGGCGAGCAGCAGATGCTCTCCATCGCGCGGGCGCTGATGGCCCGGCCGAAGCTGCTGCTGCTCGACGAGCCGTCGCTGGGCCTTGCCCCGCAGGTCACCGAGACGATCTTCCGCATCATCGAGGAGATCAACCGGGCCGGCGTGACCATCCTGCTGGTCGAGCAGAACGCGCATCTCGCGCTGGGCATCGCCCACCACGGGCACGTCCTGGAGACGGGCCAGGTAGTGCAGAGCGGCACGGGGCAGGAGCTGCTGCGCAGCCCGGAAGTGCGCAAGGCCTATCTGGGCGAGTAGCGCGCCGGCGGTTGACACCAGCCGCCGCGCCCGGGATGCTCGACCGATGGGCCATCCGTCGGGGGACCGGCTCGCGCCGCCGGCGCGCGAGGCTGCAATAAAGACGGGTGTCCGGACGTACTGGCATCGCATGTCCACCACCCTGACCGGCACCGGCCTGTTGGCCCCCAGGACGGTCTGGCGCGCCGCCCTGTCCCGGCTGCGGTCGTTCGCTTCGCGCAAGCAGGCGCCCCCGCCGCGTGACCAGGCGCCCGATCGGGTCGTGTACGGGATGGCGCAGCCGCTCCTGGGCTTGCGCGTGCTCATCTCCGACCCGGAGTTGCTGCGCGAGGCGCTGGTCCCGGCCGCGTGGCTGGGCGCCTTCTGCGCGGTGGTGGCGGCGTTCTCGCACGACGGCACCGGCTGGTGGGACTGGGTGAAGTCCTTCTACAAGACGTTCGCGGTGCTGGCGCCCGTGCCGTCGATCGTCTTCGCCAAGCACTATGCGCGCTTGGCGGCCATGGTCCGCTGGCGGCTCGGGTTCGGTGCCTGCGGGCCGCGCGAGTACTCGATGGCCGTGTCGCTCAAGCGCGCCATCCAGCAGGCCATCGTGGTGGCGATCGGGGTGATCCCCTTCGCGGTGATCTGGAAGGTCCTGCCGGGCCTGGGCATGCTCATCTCCAACGCGGTGATCCTGGTGTGGGGCGTGCACTGGGTGGTGGTGGACGCGTTCGACGACGCCCGAGTGCTGCTGCCGGGCGAGACCATCCGCAGCGCCGAGGCCACCGACCGGCAAGCGCCCGCGCCGTGGTTCGTGCGCTGGTTCCGGGACGCCGCCGACCGGCTTCCGGTCATCGGCGGTCCGCTCCGCGCCTTCGCCCGCCTGTGCGATCGGCTGTCGCTGCCCTGGCGGGGCGAGATCGCGCTGATGGAAGCGAACCCCTCCGTCGCCCTGGGGTTCGCGCTCAGCACCGCGACCCTGCTCGCCGCCCCGATCTTGAACCTCCTCTTCCGCCCCATCATCCTGGTCGCCTCGTCCCACCTCCTCGGCCACCTCGAATCCGCCGACCCCTCCCAGCACCCCCAACTCCCCTTCCCGCCGCTCAGGCCACAGTTGGGCGCCTAGAAGCGTTTCACGCGAAGCGCGGAAGATCCGGAAGCGCGGAAGTTTGAGGGGTACTTGGGCTCGGGCGCACGTGCTGGGCACGGAAACGATCGGTCTTCTTTCCGCGCTTTCATCCCTTCCGCGCTTCGCGTGAAACGCTTTTGGTCAGCCCAGAGGCATCAGTGGAGGGAGAATTCGGATTTCAGCTCCCGGGAGAGGAGCTGCGACATCGCTTCGCGGACCGGAAGACCTTCGTGGAGGATCCGGTAGACGGCGTGGTGGAGGGGGATTTCCACCTGCAGCTTGCCCGCGAGGTCGTGGGCGCTCCTCGCCGTGCGCACCCCTTCCGCCACCTGCGTCATCCCCGCGAGGACTTCCTGCAGCGTCTGCCCGCGGCCCAGGCCCAGGCCGACGGTGCGATTGCGGGAGAGGTCGCCTGTGCAGGTCAGCACCAGGTCGCCCATGCCGGCCAGCCCCGAGAGCGTGATCGGGTTGGCGCCCTTCTTCACGGCGAGCCGGACCAGCTCGGCCAGGCCGCGGGTGATGATCGCCGCCCGCGTATTGTGGCCGAACCCCATGCCGTCCCCGATGCCGGCGGCGATGGCGCACACGTTCTTGAGCGAGCCGCCCAGCTCGACGCCCGCCACGTCGTTCGAGGTGTAGACGCGGAAGTAGTCGCTCGAGAAGACGCGCTGCACCTGCCGGGCGATGCGCTCCCAGGTGGCTGCGACCACCACCGCCGTCGGCATGCGCTTCATCGTCTCCTTGGCGAACGACGGACCCGACAAGAACGCGAGGTACGGATGCATCTCGGGAGGCAGCACCTCCTCCAGCACCTCGCTCATGGTGAGCAGGGTCTCGTTCTCGATGCCCTTGCTCGCGCACACGATCGGCGTGGCGCGCGGCAGCGCCGGCGCGGCGCGTTCCATCACCTCGCGGGTCACGTGGGAGGGGCTGGCGGCCACCACCAGCTCCGCGCCCGAGAGCGCCTCGGCGAGGTCCGTGCTCCCCCGCACCGAGGCCGGCAGCGGCAGCCCCGGCAGGTATTTCGGGTTCTCGTGCCGCTCGCCCAGCGCGACCGCCACCTCGGGATCGTGCGACCAGATCACGACCTCCCATCCGTTCCCGGCCAGGACCGACGCGAGCGCCGTGCCCCAGCTCCCGCCCCCGATGACCGCTGCGCGCATGCCCCGTGACCTCCGCCTCTCAGCTTGGCACGTCCGGTCCGCGCCGCGCGAGCCCCGCGGCCGGACGATGTCGGAGGGCGCTGCTACCTTCCGCGACATGGCGAGGGCGGCGAAGGTGGCGCGGGTCGAGCACGTCTGTGGGAGGTGCGGGTACCGCACGGCGCGGTGGCTGGGCCGTTGCCCGGAGTGCGGCGAGTGGGCCTCGATCGTCGAGGACGTCCCGGGCTCGGCTTCCGGGTTGGATGCCATCGGCATCGACCGAGTCCCGCTCGAGTCCG
Organism: Myxococcales bacterium; assembly: GCA_035635335.1. Classification (GTDB taxonomy): domain Bacteria; phylum Myxococcota; class Myxococcia; order Myxococcales; family 40CM-4-68-19; genus VBKO01. Next base: position 27,911 of record DASQBG010000068.1, read on the forward strand.
GCGCCCGCCTGCGGACGGGAATCGGCGAGCTCGATCGCGCACTCGGCGGCGGACTGGTCGCGGGCGCGGCGGTCCTGCTCGCCGGCGACCCCGGTATCGGCAAGAGCACGCTTCTGCTCAGCGCGCTCGACCGGGTAGCTCGCGCCGCTCCCGAGAGGCCGGTGCTGTACGTGAGCGGCGAGGAGTCGCTGGCGCAAATCCGGCTGCGGGGTGAGCGTCTGGCGGCGCTCTCGCCCGGGTTGCTCCTGCGCGCCGACACCTCGGTCGCCGACGCGCTCCAGGCCGCCGACCGCATCCGGCCACAGGTACTCGCGGTCGACTCCGTCCAGGCGCTGCACGCGCCGCAGCTCGACGGCGTGCCGGGCAGCGTCTCGCAAGTGCGCGAGGTCGCCTCGCGCCTGGTCGAGTGGGCGAAGCGCACCGGCACGCCCACGCTCCTCGTCGGCCACGTCACCAAGGACGGCGCCATCGCCGGCCCGCGCGTGCTGGAGCATGCGGTCGACACCGTGCTGTACTTCGAGGGCGACCGGAGCCACGCCTACCGCCTGTTGCGGGCGCACAAGAACCGGTTCGGCTCCACCAACGAGATCGGCGTCTTCGAGATGAAGGGCAGCGGCCTGGAGGAGGTCCGCAACCCGAGCGCGCTGTTCCTCGCCGAGCGCCCGCGGGACTCGTCGGGCAGCGCTGTCGTCGCCCTGATGACCGGCAGCCGCCCGCTGCTGGTCGAGGTGCAGGCGCTGGTGTCGACCTCGGCGTGCGGCGGGTCGCCGCGGCGGACGGCGATCGGCGTGGACGGGGGCCGCGTGGCCCTGCTGACAGCGGTGCTGGAGAAGAAGGAGGGCGTGGTGCTCTCCGACCAGGACATCTACGTGAACGTCGCCGGCGGCGCCTCGCTGGACGAGCCCGCCGGCGACCTCGCGGTGGCGGCGGCGGTGCTCTCCAGCTTCCGCGACGTTCCTCTCGACCCGCGCACG
>DASQBG010000069.1:0-46006 GCA_035635335.1 Myxococcales bacterium
CGGCGCTGGCGAAGCTCACCACCGTGCTGCCGTTCAACGACGTCGAGGCGGTGCGCGGGTTCTTCCGCTCCCCGGAGGGCCGGGAGACGGCCTGCGCCATCGTGGAGCCCGTGGTCGGCAACATGGGGGTGCTCCTGCCCAGGGCAGGCTTCCTGGAGACCCTGCGCGAGGAGACCCGCGCCGCCGGGGCGCTGCTCGTGTTCGACGAGGTGATGACCGGCTTCCGGGTTGCGCGCGGCGGGGCGCAGCAGCGATACGGGATCGAGCCGGACCTCACCTGCCTGGGCAAGGTGATCGGCGGCGGCTTGCCGGTCGGCGCCTATGGCGGGCGCGAGGACGTGCTCGCGCAGGTGGCGCCGGACGGGCCGATCTACCAGGCCGGGACCCTCTCCGGGAACCCGATCGCGATGGCGGCCGGCTGCGCGATGCTGGACCTCGTCCGGCAGCGCGGCTTCACCGAGCAGATCGAGAAGCGCGCCGAGGAGCTGTGCGGCCAGCTCCGCGAGGCGTGCGCGGCGGCGAAGGTGCCCGCCCAGGTCAACCAGGCGGGCTCGATGTGGACGCTGTTCTTCGCCCCTTCCGAGGTGTTCGACTACTCGAGCGCCAAGCGCTCCGACGTGAAACGGTTCGCGGCCGTCCACCGGGCGCTTCTCGAGCGCGGCATCTACCTGCCGCCCAGCCAGTTCGAGGCCGCCTTCCTCTCCAGCGAGCACGGGGGAGAGGAGATCGATCAGACCGTGACGGCCCTCCGCGAAGCGCTGCGCGCCGCCGCGTAGTCGAACCGGGCTAGCTCACGGGCCTGCTGGCCGGCGGCGCCTGCCCGAGCCGGCCGCCCACCAGATGATCGCGAGCACGATGATGGCGACGATGATCCACCACACCCACGCGCCGCCGCCGCTCGCGGACGCGTCGCCCGCGCGGCCGGCGGGTCCCGCGCCAGTCCCGGCGGGAGCATTGCCCGGCGAGCCGGGCGAACCCTGGCCGGCCTGCGCGAGCGCCATCGCTGGAGCCCACAGGAGCATGGAGAGGAACGAGAGAATCGAGCGCACCATGACGACCTCCTTGTGCAAGGAAGTCTCGCCACGACCGGGCGCCGTGTGAATTGTAGGCGTGCGTCAGCCCGCCAGGTCGGCGACTGTCAGCAGCAGCGCGGCAGCCCAGGTTGCGAGCAGCATGGCCCTGGCGAACTTGGGGCGCACCGGTGCGACCGGCGGAGCGCCGCGCAGCATCCGCGAGACGCCCAGGAGCGAGACGCCGACCGCCGCGAGGAACACCAGCAGGCCGGTGCCGGAGAAGTGCGCCCGCCCGGCCACCAGGCGCGCAGGCAGGTCGAGGGTGAGGTAGGCCGCCACCGCGTAGAGGAGGGGCAGGCCCAGCATCAGCAAGAGGTCCGCAGCCGTGCCGACCAGGTCGGCGACCGCCACCGCGGTCTTGCGCGTGACCGCTGCGGCCAGGCGGACCACCTCCAAGCGCAGCGTCCGTCGCTGCGCTGCGCGGGAGGAGGCGAGCAGGGACCCGGACGGCCGGAGCATGGGGTCAGGATACCACCGCAGCCCAAGGAAAAATCGCGAGAGGTTCCCGTTCATTGACGGCCTGAACGGGGCCATGCTATCAGGCCCTGCCATTTTCCGGGGGCGGGCGGCGATTTGCTGGAGAAGCGGCCCAGCGAGGGTGCGGAGGAAGACGCCGCCGCGTCGTACCGGCGGGCGGCGCCCTATCTCGACGCCAGCTGGCAGTTGATCGGGTCCGTAGCGCTGTGGACGGTGGTGGGCTGGTTCGCGGATCGCAAGCTGCACACCACGCCCTGGCTCCTGGTCTCGGGAGCGGTGGTCGGGACGGGATTGGGGTTCTACCTGTTCTTCAAGTCCCTGCTGGCGATCGGAAAGAAGAAGTGACGCAGGCCGCAGCCTCCGCCCCGACCCGCCCGGCCCTCCTGCCGTACGCGCTCGCCTCCGTGGCGCTGTGCGGGCTGGGCCTCGCGGCGGCGGCGCAGACCGGGCAACCGCGCGCCGCTCTCTTCGGCGCCGCGGCCGCGGCTGCCTCGGCGCTGTGCGCGCTCCCGGCCCTGGCGCTCGGCGCGCCCCACGGCACCAACGGCATCCTGGCCGGCTTCGTGGCAGGCTTCTTCGCGCGCATGCTGGCGGTCGCGGCCGGCCTGATCCTCTCCGGCGTTCGCGGCGACGCCGCGCTCGCGTACGCCTCGTCATTTTTCATCCTGTACGCGCTCACGCAGGCGGTGGAAGTCGCCTACGTGTGGGGCTCGTCGCGCAGGCGCCGGGCCGGAGCCTGAACGATGCCCATCGCGCTCGCCGTAGCCGTCCTCCTCGCCCAAGCCGCGCACCCGGCCGAGCCTCCGCGGGGCGAGGTGCAGGAGCAGAAGCCGGCCCCGGTGCCCGACAGCGAGAAGCCGCGCGCCACCGGGCACGGCGTGACCCTGGGCAAGCAGGAAGCCGCGCCCGCCGCCCACGAGGCGCGCCAGCACCCCGAGGGGGAAGGAAAGCCCGGCGAGGCGCACGAAGAGGGCGGGGTCGCCGAGCACATCTTCCACCACGTCGCCGACGAGGTGTGGGTCCCGCTCGGCTTCTGGATCGGCGCGCACCACATCGACCTCTCCATCACCAAGCACGTGATCAACATGTGGATCGCCGCCGGCATCCTGCTGCTCGTGCTCGCCGCGGCGGTGCGGCGGCGGGCCATCGTGCCCAAGGGCGGCTACAACCTGCTGGAGACGTTCGTGGTGTTCGTGCGCGACGAGATCGCCGAGAAGAACATCGGGCACCATGCGCCGCAGTACACCCCGTACCTGTGCAGCGCGTTCTTCTTCATCCTCTTCATGAACTTGACCGGGCTCCTGCCCGTCCCCTCGATCGCCGGGAAGTTCCCCGGCATCTCCACGGCAACCGGCAACCTGGGCGTCACCGTGGTGCTGGCGCTGTTCACCTTCGTGATCACGCAGATCGCCGGAATGCGCGCGCAGGGCGCCCTGGGCTATTGGACGCACCTGGTTCCGGCGGGCGTGCCGAAGTGGCTCTTCCCCATCATGGTGCCCGTGGAGGTCCTGGGGCTCTTCACCAAGCCCTTCGCGCTCACTGTCCGCCTCTTCGCCAACATGGTGGCGGGGCACATCGTCATCTACTTCCTCATCGCGCTGACCGTTCTCATCTCCCCGCTGATCGCTCCGGTGTCGGTGGCGTTCGCCCTCGGCATCTACCTGCTGGAGCTCTTCGTGGCGCTCGTCCAAGCGTACGTCTTCACGATGCTTTCCGCCGTGTTCATCGGCATGACGCAGCACGCGCACTGACCCCTTTTTGCAGCACGCGGGCAGGGCCTTTGGCGGCCTCGGGTCCTTACCCCGCGACAATCCGCCTCTCCCGGCCGCCCGGGCAGCGAGGCAATCGAAGGAAGCAGGAGGAGTCACGTGAACCAGTTCTCTCTCGGCTACTTGGCTGCAGGTCTCGGCGTCGGTCTGGCGCTGCTCGGCGCCGGATACGGCATCGGCAAGGTGGGCGCGGCGGCGATGGAAGGCACGGCGCGCCAGCCGTCCGCGGGTGGAGACATCCGCACCACCATGATCATCGCGGCAGCGCTCATCGAGGGCGTCACCCTGTTCGCCGAGGTGGTCTGCATCATCCTGGCCACCAAGGCCTGAAACGAGCGCGGCCGGGCCGGGAGCTTTTCGAGTAAGCTCCCGGCCTCCGTCGGAGGTCCAAGATGCTGGTCGCTGCAGGTCTCACCGACATCAACGTGGCGCTGGTCGTCTGGACCACGATCACCTTCGCGCTCCTGATCGTCGTCCTGGGCAAGTTCGCCTGGGGCCCGATCCTCCAGATGATCGAGACGCGCGAGAGGACCATCGCCGATGCGATCGAGTCCGCCAAGCGCGAGCGCGCCGAGGCGGAGAAGGCGGCGGCGGAGATGCGCGCGTCCCTGGAGAAGGCCCGGGTCGAGGCGGCCGAGATGGTGCGCAAGAACCAGCAGGAAGTGGCTGCCGCCAAGGCGGAGCTGATCGAGCACGCGCGCAAGGAATCGGAAGAGCTGCTCAAGCAGGCGCGGGCCACCATCGAGGAGGAGCGGCGCGCGGCGGTGGCCGAGCTCCGCTCGCAGGTCGTCGACCTGGCCATCGAGGCCGCGGGCAGGCTGCTCGCCACGCAGATGGACGAGAAGAAGCAACGGCAGCTGATCGAGGAGTACCTGGAGAAGCTGCCCAAGGAAGCGCGCGTCTAGCCATCGCCGCCGAATTCGGCGGCCCCGCGCTTTTGAGGGCGCGGACCGGGCGGACGAGCTGTGGCCTCAGCTCTCCTTGATCTGCTCGGCCAGGTAGTTCTGCTCGCCGACCTGCCCGATCAGCTCCTTCTGGGCCTCGAGCCAGCTCACGTGCTCCTCTTCGTCGACGAGCATGTGCTCGAGGATCTCGCGGCTGCCGCTGTCCCCCTTCGCGCGGCACAGCTCGATCCCTTCGTTGATCCGCTTCACGGCCTGGTACTCGACTGCGAGGTCGAGCTGGAGCTGCTCGGGCACCGTCTGCCCGACGTCGACCTTCCCCAGCTTCTGGAGATTGGGCACGCCCTCGAGGAAGAGGATCCGCGCGACCAGCTCGTCCGCGTGCTTCATCTCCTCGATGGATTCCTCGCGAATCTTCTTCCACAGCCGCTGGTAGCCCCAGTTCTCGCACATGCGGCCGTGGACCCAGTACTGGTTCACCGCGGTCAGCTCGGCGGTGAGCACCTCGTTGAGCAGCGCGATGACCTGCGAGTCGCCCTTCATGGCGGGCCCCTGGAGAGGACGCCGGCCGGCGAACGGCCGGGACGGTCAGTGGGGCGCGGAGGCTAGCGCGCCGGAGGCGGACCGGCAATCGGAGGCGCCGCGCAAGGGGCAGGCCGCGCACGAGTCCTCGATCCGCGCCTCGATCGCGTCGCGGCAGGCGCCGCAGTCGGTGCCCGCGCCGCAGCAGGCGCCCACCGCGTCGGCGCTGCGCGCGCCCGCGCGCACGGCGGCGTCGATCTCGCGGTCGGTGACTGCCCGGCAGATGCAGAGGATCATGGGTGGTCAGCTGATATTGAGACTGATTCTCAACATCAACCAGAGACTACCAGCGCCCCGGGCCCGGAGCAAGGGGCGCCGTGCGGCCGGAGCAGCGCGGGCGTGACGAGCCCATGACAATCGAGGCGCACATCCTGCGCCAATGCGTGCCCTCCTGGTGCACCCCCGAACACCTCCGACCTACTGGGGTTTCCAGCACAGCCTGCCGATCGCGGGCAAGGCTGCTTCCTTGCCCCCCTTGGGTCTGTTGAGCCTCGCCCCCCTGCTCCCCGCCGGCTGGGAGCTGCGGGTGGTGGACGAGAACACCGAGCCGCTGCGCGACGAGGCGCTCCGCTGGGCGGACGTGGTGCTCCTCACCGGGATGATCATCCACGCCCCGGCCATGCGCGAGGTCCTGGCGCGGGCGCGGCGCTTGCGCAAGCGCACCGTGGTCGGCGGTCCGGCCGTGAACACCGACCCGGGACTCTTCCCCGAGGCCGACCACTTGTTCCGCGGCGAGGCCGAGGGGCGGACCGAGGGCCTGGTGCGCGCGCTCCAGGCGCCCGCGGAGAAGGCCCCGCGCGTGCTGTCGCCACAGACCGAGGAGCGCCCGTCGATGGAGATCGTCCCGCGCCCGCGGTTCGACCTCGTCGACCACAAGCGCTACGCCTCGATGAGCGTGCAGTACTCCCGCGGCTGCCCCTTCCAGTGCGAGTTCTGCGACATCATCGAGGTGTTCGGCCGCAAGCCGCGCACCAAGACGCCCGCGCAGGTCACCAGCGAGCTGGATGCTCTGCGCGCCACCGGCTATCGCGGCAGCGTCTTCTTCGTCGACGACAACTTCATCGGGAACCGGGTGGCGGTGGCCGGGATGCTGCCGCACGTCAAGCGCTGGCAGGAGCAGCACGGATTCCCCTTCGAGTTCTACACCGAGGCGAGCGTCGATCTCGCCACCAAGCCCGAGCTGATCGACTCGATGGTGGGCACGGGCTTCACCTCCGTGTTCCTGGGGATCGAGTCTCCTTCGCCCGAGTCGCTCAAGGAGACCCACAAGTTCCAGAACCTGCGCCTGGACCCGGCGGAGGCGGTGCGCCTCATCACCCGCGCTGGGCTCCAGGTCTTCGCCGGGTTCATCGTCGGGTTCGACAACGACGGGCCGCAGATCTTCGAGCTGCAGCGCGACTTCATCTCCTCGGTGCCGGTCCCGGTGGCGATGATCGGCGTGCTCACCGCGCTGCCCGGGACGCAGCTCACCCGGCGCCTGGAGAAGGAAGGCCGGCTCCGCATCGTGACCACCGGCGACCAGTTCGACCGGCCGAACTTCAAGACCACGATGGACGAGAAGACCCTCCTGGCCGGATACGCCGACCTCCTCGGGCAGCTGTACCAGGCCGACTCGTTCTACAAGCGCTGCGAGCTCCTCATCGACACGGTCGGGCGACCGAAGGCGCCGTTGCACTGGCGGCCGGGCGGGCTCCGCGTGCTCCTGCGTACCCTCTGGACCATCGGGGTGCGCTCCCCCCGGCGCCGCGAGTTCTGGCGGCTGGTCGCGCGTACCCTGCGCCGCGCTCCGCACGCGTTCCCCCGGGCGATCGAGCTGGCGATCCAGGGCGAGCACCTGATCCGGTACACGCGCGAGGACGTGCTTCCGCGGCTCGGGCGCGCGCTGCAGGCGATCCGCGCGGAGCCGCCTCCGGGCGCCCTGCCGCTCCGCGCGCAGGCGGCCGCCGCTCAGCCCTTGTAGAGCGCCTCGTACTGCTCGGCGGCGCGGTCCCAGGAATGGTCGCGGGCCATCGCGCGCTGCATGGCGGCGCGCCAGGCGGGCCGGTCGCTCGACAGCGCCAGCGCCCGATCCACCGCCGCGAGCAGCCCCTCGAGATCCTCGTTGTCGAAGCGGAAGCCCCATCCGTCCGGGCCCTCGCGGATGGAGTCGTTGAGCCCGCCCACCGCGTGCACGACCGGGAGCGTTCCGTAGCGAAGCGAGTAGAGCTGGTTCAGTCCGCACGGCTCGAACCGGCTGGGCATCAGGAACACGTCCGCGCCGCCCTCGATGCGGTGGGCGAGCGCGTCGTCGAACCGGATCTGCACCGAGACGCGGGTCGGGTGGCGTTCTGCGAGCGCGCGGAACTCCTGCTCGAGGATCGAATCGCCCATCCCGAGCAGCACGAACTGCACGTTGCGCTCCAGCATCCGCGGCAGCGCCTGGGCCAGCAGGTCATATCCCTTCTGGTGCGCGAGCCGCCCGATCGCGGCGGTCAAGAGGGCGCGCTCGTCGACCTCCAGGCCCAGCTCGCGCTGCAGGGCCGCCTTGTCGACCGCTTTTCCGGAAAGGTCCTGCGCCGAGTACCGCTGCGGGAGCGCCGGATCGACCTCGGGGCTCCAGCGCGAGTAATCCACCCCGTTCATGATGCCGAAGAGGTCTTGCTGGCGGTGCCGCAACAGCCCCTCCAGGCCGGCGCCGGTCTCCGGGCTCTGGACGATCTCCCGCGCGTAGGTGGGGCTGACGGTGGTCAGCTTGTCGGCGAACACCAGTCCCGCCTTCATGAGATTGAGCTGGCCGTAGAATTCGAGCGCGTCCGGGTGGAACAGATCGCCGGGCAGGGCGAGGTCGCTCATCGCCTCCCGCGGGAACACGCCCTGGTAGGCGAGGTTGTGGATGGTGAACACGCTGCGCGCCTTGAACGGCGCCGGCCGCCCCGCCCAGCCGCGCTTGAGGATCAGAGGCGTGAGAGCGGCCTGCCAGTCGTGCGCGTGCACGCAGTCGGGCAGGAAATTGATCTGCTTGGCCGCCTCCAGCGCCCCGGCGCAGAGCAGCGCGAAGCGCTTGTGGTTGTCGCGGTAGTCCTTGCCGGACTCGCCGTACAGCTCCTTGCGGTCGTACCAGGGATTCTGCAGCAGGATGTGCCGGAGCCGCTCCGCCGGTGCGGCGACGTGCACCGAGGCGGAGGCGTTCAGGTGCGGGAACTGCACCTCGACGCGCCGTCCGGTGTCGCGGATGTTCGCCGCCGACGCGTCGATCGCGCCGTAGCGCGGAAGCACCACCAGCACGTCGTGCCCGCGCGCGGCCAGCGCCCGCGGCAGCGCGCCGATCACGTCTCCCAGCCCGCCCGTCTTGATGAAGGGCGCCGCCTCGGACGCGACGAACAGGATCTTCACTCTACGCCTCCGTGTGGCGGAGGAAGGCGGCGGCCTCCTCCGGCGGGGTAGGGTTGATGAACAAGCCGCTGCCCCACTCGAATCCCGCCGCCAGAGCGAGGACCGGCCTCACCTCGAGGTGCCAGTGATACCAGTCGGACGGCGGTTCGCGCAGCGGCAGCGTGTGGAGATAGAAACTGTACGCCGGCTTGACCAGCGCAAGGTCGAGCTTGCGGAGGGAGAGGCGCAGGGCCTCGGCCAGCCCGCGCACCTCCTGGGCCGTGCTCTGCTCGTAGATGGACCTGTGCTCGCGGGGGAGGATGAGCAACTCGAAGGGAGCGCGGGAGGCCCAGGGCGAGAGCACCATGAAGCCGTCGGTCTCCAGCACCACGCGCGAGCGCTCCCTCGCTTCCTGGGCGACGATGTCGCAAAAGACGCAGCGCTCCTTCTCGTCGAAGTGCTTGCGCGCCCCGGACAGCTCCTGCTGCAGCTCCGGGGGGACCAGCGGGAGCGCGGCGATCTGCGAATGCGGGTGCCTGAGGGTGGAGCCCGAGGCCGCTCCGCTGTTCTTGAAGAGGAGCACGCTGCGCAGGCGCACGTCGCGTGACAGGTCGAGCATCCGCTCCTGCGCCGCCCGCAGCATCTGCTCGACTTGCTCGGGGCTCTGCTGGGGCAGCTCGCGGGCGTGCTCGGGAGTCTCGATGATCACCTCGTGCGCGCCGACGCCGCCCATCACGTCGTACATCCCCAGGCCGGCGCGCACCATCCGCTCCTCGGTGCGCAGGGCCGGAAACCGGTTGGGCACCACCCGCAGCGTCCAACCCGGGCCGTTGCCCGGGGCGCCGTTGTCGCGGTGGACGAGCAGCTCCGGCGGAGTCATCGCCTCGTGCCCGGGGCAGAAGGGACAGCCGGCTGGATTGTCCTGCTCGGCCAACGTGCGCACCAGCGCGTTCGGCCGGTCGGCGCGCTCCGGCGCGACGATCACCCAGCGGCCCACCACGGGGTCCCTGCGCAGCTCCGGCATGGCCGCGCACCATAACATCCTCGCGGGAGGAGGAGCCTGGATCGACCCCTCTGCCCACGGTGGCACGCTCTTCGATCCGGCGCCTTCGGCGCCTCCACGAGGGGGAGCTCGCTCCCCCCTCGACCCCCCAAAAGATCACGTTTGCATCGATCGGGCGTTTTAGGTCAGACGCGCCAATTCGCGAGCTCGAACTTGCGATCGGGGACGGTCAGCGCGATCTCGCCATAGCGCGGGAGACGGTCCACCTCGACCTCGTCCCGCAGGATCCGCAGCGTCAGGGCGATCCGCTCGCCCGGCTGCAGACCCAGCGCCTCGCGGGGGAGCGCCAGCTCCACCAGGACACCGGTCCGCCCGGCCCCGCACTGCGCCCCCCGCTCGTCGGTCGCCGGGGTCTCCGGTCCGCCGGCGACCAGTCGCATCCGCACCGTCTTCTCGTCGCCACCGCCCGGTCTGGAGAGGAGGACGCGCAGCTCGCCGGTGAGATCGGCGCCCTTCGCGGGATCCAGGCGCAGGTAGAGGTGCGTCCGGGAGAACCCGAACCACACCTGGGTGAACGCGCCTTGGCCGCGGAACATCGACCCGCCGCTGGTGGTGCCCGGGCGGTAGTAACCGGCGCCGGACCATTCGTAGTACCCCTTGGTGTACCCGTCGATCGCCGGCTCGATGAGCCGCGAAGGCTGGACGACGACGGCGGCTGCATGGGCGGCGTCCTTGTGGGGCGCGATGATGGGGCGCCCGAGCCGTTCGGGCGGCGGCAGCCCGAGGGCGCGCCAGGCCTGCGCGACGCGGCGGCGGAAGAGCGCGTCGAACTCCGGCGCGTTCTCGGTGGTGAAATCGTCGCCGTACCACCAGAACCAGTCGCTGCCTTCGGCGACCAGGAGGTGTCCGCGCGCCTCCTCGAGTTGCGGCCGCGGCAGCTCGCCCTTCTCCTCCGCTTCGGCGAGCGCCGCGCGCGCCTCGCCGAGCAGCGTCCAGGCGGCGTTGTCCTCCGGGTGTCCGATCCAGATACGGAAGTTCGAGTCGATCCAGCTCCCGGAGTGGATGCGCGCGATGCGGGCGCGCGCCGGACGCTCGCGCAGCTCGTCGCGCGGCAGCACCGTGCGCACCGCGTCCCCGGAGAGACCCTGGTAGAGCGCTTCGAGGAAACCCTCCCCCGAGCCGGGGTAATGCTCCCAGGGGTTCTCGCCATCGAGCGCGAGCGTGACCAGCGCGTCCGGCTCGGTGTCGGCGATGCGGGAGATCAAGTCCTGCGCCGCCTCGCGCGGGTCGGTCTTCGCGTACCGGAACCCGATCCGGTCGGACAGCTCGCGGTCGCGGAACAGCACGGTCACCGCATGCTCGGCGCCGGCGAGATACGGGTGGTAATGCGCCGGGTAGCCGTCGGGCAGCGTGGACCCTAGCTCCAGCTCGCTGCGCTCCAGGACGCCCTGATCGGTGGCGCACCAGCGCACCCCGCAGGCGGCGAGAAGGTCGATCGCCTCGGGCGAGACCGAGCCTTCCGAGGGCCACATTCCGTGCGGAGCCTGGCCGAAGGCGGCCCGCGTGTGCTCGATTCCGCGCCGGACCTGCTCGCGCGCGTCCTGCGGATGGGAGAATCGCCGCGGCAGCGAGGCGGTGGGCATCGCGCGCCGGGCCGAGTCGCTGTCGACGACCAGCGGCAGGATGGGATGGTAGAAGGGCGAGCAGGTGATCTCCACCTGCCCGCGGTCGGCCAGCGCGCGCCAGCGCGGCACGATCCGGGACGCGATCCGCCTCTGGGCATCCACCGCCGCGATCTTCTCCTCCTCGCTGTACCCGCGTTCCTTGGCGACCAGCTCGGCGATGCGCGGCTCCTCGCGGCGGGCGGCGAAGCCCATCCAGGAGAGCACGAAGTGGACTTGCAGGTCGCGGAGCTCCTGCGCGGTGAAGGCGGCCTGCCGCTCGAGAAGATCGATTTGCCGCGGGTCGGTGCCGCGCTTGTCGAGCAGCTCGGAGTAGCGCGAAACCGGCCGCACCCAGACGTTCCAGTCGACGGAGAAGCCTTCCCGCAGCACGTGGGCGCGCTCCTCCGGCGTGAGCGCCTCGGCAGGCTTGCGCGCGAGCTCCTCGTCGGCGTCCTGCGTGCCGGCCACGTACGCCTCGAGCTGCGAGAGGAGCGAGGGCGCCCAGTTCGCCACCGCCTTCACTTCCGGGTACCGCTCCAGGGCGGCGGCCATGTCGGTGTAGGCGCGCGAGGCGTGCTGCCGGACCCAGGGCAGGATCGGCCGGCCTGTCTGCGGATCTCGGTAGTCGGGTTGGTGCAGGTGCCAGAGGAACACGGCTCGGACGGCCATTTCACCTCGTCAGTCGGAGAGCCGCATTCCCTTGGGCACCACCACGATGCCTTGGGGGCTCACGAAGAACCGCTTGCGATCCTCTTCCGGATCGTAGCCGATCCGAACGCCCTGCGGGATGTCCACGTTCTTGTCGATGATCGCGCGCCGGATCTGGGCGTGCCGGCCCACGTTCACGCCCTCGAACAGGATGCTCTCCTCCACGTCGGCGAAGGAGTTGACGCGCACCAGCGGGGAGAGGACCGATCGGTTCACCCGCCCGCCGGAGAGGATGCACCCCTCGGAGATGACGGAGTCGGTGGCGGTCCCGACCCGTTTCTCGGCCACGTTGGCGAAGACGAACTTGGCCGGGGCGCCGGTGTGGTTGGGCGCGGTGAAGATGGGCCACTGCTCGTTGTAGAGGGAGAGGGTTGGATCCACGTCGCACAGGCCGATGTTGGCCTCGTAGTACGTGTCCAGATCGCCGACGTCGCGCCAGTAGCCGATCTCCCTGGGTCCCTGTCCGGGCACCTGGTTCTGGGCGAAGTCGTACACCGACACGCGCGACTTCTTGAACATCTCGCTGATGATCGACTTGCCGAAGTCGTGGGCCGAGTCCTTCCCAGCGTCGCGCACGATCTCGCGCACCAGGGCCTCGGTGGTGAACAGGTAGTTGCCCATCGAGGCGAGGACCTTGTTGGGATCGCCCAGCATCGGCGTGGGGTTCTTGGGCTTCTCCTGGAAGTCGACCATGCGGCCGGAGTCGTCGGCGGTGATGACGCCGAAGGAGGATGCCTCCTCGATGGGCACCGGGATGGCCGCGACGGTGCAGTCGGCCTTCTGGCGGACGTGGAAGTCGAGCATCTGCCGCACGTCCATGCGGTAGATGTGGTCGGCGCCGAAGACGAACACGTAGTCGGGCTCCTCGTCGGTGACGAGGTTCAGGTTCTGGTAGATCGCGTCGGCCGACCCCCGGTACCACTCGGGCCCGGTGCGCTGCTGCGCGGGCACCGCCTCGACGAACTGGCCCAGCATCGAGCTGAGGCGCCATCCGCGCGAGATGTGCGTGTTCAGCGAGTCGGACTTGTATTGCGTGAGCACCTTCATCCGCAGGACGCCCGAGTTGGCGAAGTTCGAGAGGACGAAGTCGATGATCCGGTACCGCCCGCCGAACGGCACGGCAGGCTTGGCGCGTTCGTGCGTGAGCGGAGCCAGCCTGCGGCCTTCGCCGCCAGCCAGGATCATGGCGAGGGTCTTGGCGGACATGCTGCGACGCTAGACCCGGCCGCGGCCCGCTGCAACCGCCGGCGGGGCCTTCAGCCGCGCGCGGTCCGGGCGGCGGCGCGGGTGGGAGTGGCGGCCGCGCGCTGTCCTTCCTGCGGCAGCTCGGCCCCCTTGCCGAACCGCTCGAGGACCTCGCCGATCTCCTGCTGCGCCCGGCGGACGAGCTGCGCGCGGTCGTGGAAGGTGAGGAACGCGCTCTTGAACCCCGCCACCAGCACGTTGCGCACGTCGGCCACCGTGAGGTTGAACTGGCGCGCAAGGACGGCCAGCTCCTTGGTGAGGGTCGTGTTCGTGATGAGCCGATTGTCGGTGTTCACCGTCACTCGAAGGCCGAAGTCCAGGTAGAACTTGAACGGATGGGTCGCCATGTCGACCACGGCGCCGGTCTGCACGTTCGAGGACGGGCAGCATTCGATCGGGATTCGGTGGTCGTTGACGTAATTGAGCAGATCGCCGTCCTCGCGCAGCCGCACGCCGTGGCCGATGCGGTGCGCGCCGCAGTAGTGCAGCGCCTGGGCGATTGAGGGGGGCCCGTAGGCCTCGCCGGCGTGCACCGTGCAATTGACGTTGTTGTTGAGGATGAGCTGGAACGCCTCCTGGTGGTCCTTGGCCGGGTTCCCGTGCTCCGCGCCGGCCAGGTCGAACCCGAGCACGCCTTTGTTCTTGTAGGCGACCGACAGCTCGGCCAGGCGGAGCGAGGTCTCCGGGCTCATGTTGCGGATCCCACACACCAGCACGCCGGCGATGATGCCCGTCTCGCGCTCGGCCTTGCGCAGCCCTTCGAGGACCGCCTCCACCACGACGGTCGGCTTGAGGCCCTTCTGCAAGTGGAGCACCGGGGAGTAGCGCACTTCCAGCAGCCGTACGTTCTCGGCGGCCGCGTCCATGGCCAGCTCGTACGCGGTTCGATAGAGGGCGGCCTCGGTCTGCAGGACGCTCAAGGTGATCTCGAAACCCTTGAGGTACTCCTCCAGGCTGCCGTGCCGCTGTCCGATCTTCATCGCCCGGGCGAGCCCCTCCTCGCTGTCGGCGGGGAGCCTTATCTTTTGGTCCTCCGCCAGCTCGAGCATGGTGCGCAGCCGCAGGGACCCGTCGAGGTGGCAGTGCAGGTCGGTCTTGGGGAGCGCATGGAGCAGCGCGTCGGTGACCGGCACGTCGGGCGTCATGGATGGGATCTAGCCGATCCGGAGGCGCAGATCACGAATCCTCGCCGGCCGTGTGGTAGCGTGTGCGCATGAGCACGGTCGGCGTGCTACTGGTCCGCTGGCTGATCCACGCCATCGTGGTGATGGGGTCGGTGGCGCTGGTCTCGCCGAAGAACCCGCGCAACACGCTGCCGCGCGCCCTGTTCGTCACGTTCCTGGTGGCGCTGGTGGTGACGCCCTTCGCCTTCTTCTGGTTCCTCATCGTCCCCGGGCTCATCGCCCTGGTCTGCTGGATCCTGGTGTTCGTCATCGCCTACGACATCAGCGCGGGGCAGGCGATCGCGGTGGGCATCGTGCAGGCGGCGATCGGTTTCCTGGTCGACCTGTTCCTCATCCACGGTCGGTTGGGCTGAGAGACCGTTCGTAGGGTCCTTTGGCCGTTGCGCATTTTCTGGAGCGCTTGCGCCGAAGTCGGCTCGCCGCTAGCGTGCGCTCGGCTTTTTCTCTTTCGTCGTGAGGGATACGGTCCGATGCTGACGCTGATGCTGAACACACCGCGGGAAGTCCAGCTTCTCCGCAGCCTCTTGCAGAGCCGCATCGACCAGCTCGACAAGGAGGCGGACGGCGAGTCCGCCGGCGCGGCCGCGCTCCACCGCCGGCAGGCGCAGGAGTTGCGCGAGATGCTCTCGCGCGTGCAGCTCGACGGGCCGGTGGCGAGCGCCGGCGTCAACTGAGGCGAGCTTCAGGCCTTCTCGACGAAGCGCGCCAGCACCTTTTTGAGACCGACTCCGGGGGGGAACCGGACCGTCAATTTGAGGTTCGGCCCCTGGCCGTCGGTGTCCTCCACCGTACCGATCCCGAAGTTGGGATGGCGCACGCGCGCGCCGGGGCCGAGCCCCTCCATGCCCGGCGCGGCCTGCCTGAGCGGCGGCCGCGAGAGCGGGTCGTTGCGCGATTCCCGGGCGCGGTTGCGCGCCGGCATCGGCGCCTCGGGCGCGCGCTGGCCGAAGGGACGCTCGTCCTCCGCCCAGCGCGGGCGCTGGTCGAACTCGTAGTCGTAGACCACCTCGCCCTCGCGCTTTCCGCCCCAGCCCCGCTCCCATCTTCCACCCTGCTGCGGACGGGGCTCCGCGGCCGCGAGCGCGCCCAGGCCGGAGGCGAGCTCCTCCGGGATCTCGCGCACGAACCGCGACGGAGGATTGAAGCGCAACTCGCCGAACAGCGACCGGCACCGGGACAGGGTGAGCGTCAGCTTCTTCCGCGCGCGCGTCATGCCGACGTAGCAGAGGCGCCGCTCCTCGGCCATCTCGTCGGGGTCCTCCTCCCCCGATCCCCCGGCGCCCTGCCCGAGCGAGCGCGCGTGCGGGAATACCCGTTCCTCGAGGCCCGTGAGCCACACCGCATCGAACTCGAGTCCTTTGGCGGCGTGCAGGGTCATGAGCGAGACCCTCTCCCCTCCTTCCGCCGCATCCGCATCCCCCACCAGCGCCAGCTGCTCGAGGAACCCGAGAAGCGGCGTATCCGGCGTCCCTTCATCCAGCTCCGGCGACGCCGCCGCCAGCGCAGCCAACACGTCGGGCCGATCTCCCGGCTCGTCCTCCGCCGTGGGACTCCCCAACGCCCCTGGCGCCAGCACACGTGCCGCCCTCCGTATCCCAGTCGCTGTCGGACTCGCTGTCGTAGTCGCCGTCGCTGTCGTAGTCGCTGTCGGAGTCGCAGCCGCTGTCGTAGTCGCCTCCGCCCCCGCAGCCCTCGCCTCCGCCCACCTCGCATCGAACTCCCGCGCCGCCCCGATCAGCTCGTGCAAGTTCTCCAGCCTGTCCTCCCCTTCCTCGCCTTCCAGCCTCAGCCTGTCCTCGTACCCCGTCTCGCTCATCACCAGCTCGATCGCCTCGGCCGCGCCCGGAGCGTTGCGGACCGCCTCGCCGATGCGCCGGAGCAGGTCGCGGAACGGCAGGAGCTTGGTCCGTGCCGAGGGCGCGAGCTCGGGATCGCGCTCCATCGACTCGATCGCCTCCCAGAGCGAGAGCCCGGTGCGCCCGGCCGAATCGCGCAGCCGCTCGATGGTCGTGTCGCCGATGCCCCGCGGGGGTGTGTTGACGATGCGCAGGAGGTCCAGGTCGGACCGCGGATTGACGCACAGCCGCAGGTAGGCGGCGACATCCTTGATCTCGGCCCGATCGTAGAAGGAGCGCCCGCGCACCACCCGGTACGGCACGCGGCGCGCCCGCAGCCCGTCCTCGAGAGCCCGGGACTGGGCGTTGGCCCGGTAGAAGACGGCCATCTCTGCGTAGGAGGTGCCGCGCGCGTTCTCGGCGTAGAGCTCCTGCGCGACCCGCTGCGCCTCGTCGCGTTCGTCCTCGGCGAGGAGCACGCGCAACTTGTCCCCTTCCCCGGCCGCGGTCCACAGCTTCTTCTCCGCGCGCCGCGGGTTCTTCTCGATCACCGCGTGCGCCGCGGCCAGGATGCGACCGGTCGATCGGTAGTTCTGCTCCAGCTTGACCACCCGGGTGCCGGGGAAGTGGCGCGGGAAATCGAGGATGTTGTCCACCTCGGCGCCGCGCCAGCGGTAGATCGACTGGTCGTCGTCGCCCACCACGCACAGGTTGCCGTGCTCCTCGGCGAGCATGCGCAGGAGCTGGTACTGCGCCGGGTTGGTGTCCTGGAACTCGTCCACCAGGACGTGGCGGAAGCGGGACGCGTAACGCTGCGCGATGTCCGGATGTTTGCGGAACAGCTCGATCACCCGGACGATCAGGTCGCCGAAGTCGACCGCGCTGGCGGCCTGCAGGGCGCGCTGGTAGCGCTCGTACACCCTCTGCGAGACGCGGCCAGGCACGTCGTAGTCGGCGGGTTTCACCTCGCCCGGCGACAAGCCGGCGTTCTTCCAGCGATCGATGCGCGCGGCGTGCTGGCGGGCGGTGCCTACGTCCACCCCCAGGTCCTGGCACGACCGCTTCACCTCGGCGAGCTGGTCGGCGTCGTCGTAGATCGCGAACGCCCGGTTGAGCCCCAGAGCCTCGGCCTCCCGCCGCAGGATGCGCGCACCGGCGGCGTGAAAGGTGGCCACCCAGAGCCGCTCGGCGTCAGGGCCCACCAGCTTCGCCACCCGGTCTTTCAGCTCGCCCGCCGCCTTGTTGGTGAAGGTGACCGCCAGGATCTCCGCCGGGCGCGCCTTCCGCTCGCGCAGCAGATGCGCGATGCGGTGGGTCAGCACGCGCGTCTTGCCACTCCCGGCGCCCGCCAGGATGAGGAGCGGCCCGCCCTCGTGGCGTACCGCGGCGAGCTGCTCCGGGTTGAGCACCTTGGCAAGGGCGTCCACGGCGTGCGTGTAACACCAAACCCCCCCTGTCGCCTCCGCGCAGTCGCGCGCCCCGCCGTCTGCGCCTGCCGGTGCTAAGTTGCGCCGCCGTGGAGACTGCTCCCGCACCCGTTCGCCTCGTCCCGCTCGGCGGCCTGGGCGAGGTAGGCATGAACTGCCTCGCGGTCGAGACCCCCGAGTCGCGCGTGGTGGTGGACTGCGGCGTGCTCTTCCCGGGCGGCGAGGCCGCCCTCGGCGTCGAGATCATCACGCCCGATTTCGCCCACCTGCGCACGCCCGGTCCCAAGGTGGAGGCGGTCTTGCTCACCCACGCCCACGAGGACCACGTCGGCGCGCTGCCGTACCTCCTGCGCGAGCACCCGGACGCCTCGGTGTGCGGCACGCGCTACACGCTCGCGGTGGTCAAGGAGAAGCTGGCCGAGCACGGCATCTCGCCGCGCTTCGTGGAGATGTCTCCACGCGCCGTGAGCCGCATCGGCGGCCTGGAGGTCGAGCCTCTCCAGGTGACCCATTCCATCCCGGACGCGGTGGGATACGCGTTGCGGACGCCGGCCGGCGTGGTGGTGCACACCGGCGATTTCAAGGTGGACTGGTCGCCTCCGGACGGACGCCTGCTCGACGTGCGCCGCTTCGCCGAGCTGGGAGAGGAGGGCGTCGCCTGCCTGCTCAGCGATTCGACCAACGCGGAGCGGGAGGGGACCAGCATCTCGGAGAGCCAGGTGGCCGAGGCGATGGCGCGCATCTTCGGCGCGCCGTACGCGCGCGGCCGCATCGTGGTCGCGATGTTCGGCTCCAACATCCACCGCGTGCAGAGCGTCGTTCGCGCCGCCCTGCAGCACGGCCGCAAGGTGTGCCTCCTGGGCCGCTCGATGCAGCAGAACGTCCGCCTGGCGCTCGAGATGGGCTACCTGCGCTGCCCCCCGGAGCTGTTCGTCGATCCGGAGGCCGCCGACCACTTCGCGCCCCGCGAGCTGGCGGTGGTCTGCACCGGAGCGCAGGGAGAGCCGCGCAGCGCGCTCAGCCGCCTGGCGCTGGGCGAGCACCCGACAGTGAAGCTGGAGAAGAACGACCTGGTGATCCTCTCCTCGCGCAGCATCCCCGGGAACGAGCGCAGCGTGGGCAACCTGATCGACCACCTGGTGCGGCGCGGCTGCCACGTGCTCTCCACCATGGGCGACAGCGGCGAGCTCGTCCACACCACCGGCCACGCCTGCCAGGGTGAGCAGCGGATGATGATCGACCTGGTCCGCCCCCGTTCGTTCGTGCCCGTGCACGGAGAGTTCCGCATGCTCGCCGCGCACGCGCGCACCGCGGAAGCGGCCGGAGTCGATCCGCGCGGCTGCCTGGTCGCCGAGGACGGCGACGTGATCGAGCTGCGCGCCGGTGAGCTCGCGGCCGTGGTCCCCGGTGGCGCCGCGGCCGGGCGCATCTACCTCGACTCGCGCGGAGCGTTCGCGGACGTCGGCGAGGTGGTGCTCCGCGACCGCAAGCTCCTGGCGGACAGCGGCATGCTGGTCTGCCTGTGCGTGCTGGACCGCAAGTCGGGCGCCCTGCTGCGCGACCCGGAGCTCTTGGGCCGCGGCGTGGCCGGGCTGGACGAAACGCGGATAGAGCAAGCACGCTCCGCGGCGCTGGCCGCCCTGGGGGAGCTCTCGCCGCCCGAGCGCACCGATCCCGCCTCGGTCGAGGAGGCGTTGCGCCGCGCGGTGCGATCGGTGTTCAAGAAGGGTCTCGAGAAGCGCCCGATGGTGCTGCCCGTCGTCCTGGAGATGTGAGGAGCGAGCCATGCCGTCCTTCGATATCGTCAACAAGATCAACGAGCAGGAGGTCGACAACGCCTTTCAGCAGGCGCGCAAGGAGATCGAGCAACGCTACGACTTCAAGGGCACCGACACGCATGTGGAAAAGAAGGAGAAGGAGAAGGGCATCCAGATCCGCAGCTCGACCGAGCAGCGCCTGGAGGCGGCGCGGGAGGTCCTGGTGCAGAAGCTCGCCAAGCGCGGCGTGAGCCTGCGGGGCGTGAAGTACGGGCCGGTGGAGCAGAGCGGCAAGACGGTTCAGCAGCTGCTCACCTTCGTCCAGGGCCTCGAAACCGAGAAGGCCAAGGCGATCGCGAAGCTGATCAAGGACTCCAAGCTCAAGGTGCAAGGCGCCATCCAGGGCGAGAGCGTGCGCGTCTCCGGCAAGTCGCGGGACGACCTGCAGCAGGTCCTCCAACTCGTCCGCGGCAAGCAGGACGAGCTGGGGGTGGACACCCAGTTCGAGAACTTCCGCGATTGACGGGACTGGACCGCCACCTCGGAACGGTTATAGAAGCAGCCCCCTTTACCGAAGGAACCGTTCGTGCAGAAGACGGCCTTGTCCGCTCACCCCACCCTGTATCTGCTGTCGCTCGGCTGCCCGAAGAACAGGGTGGACAGCGAGGTCATGCTCGGAACGCTGCTCGACCAGGGCTACGAGCTGGTCCAGGAGCCGGGCGAGGCGGAGGTGGTGCTGATCAATTCCTGCGCCTTCATCGGCGAGGCCAAGCAGGAGTCGATCGACGCCATCCTCGAGCACGCCCGGTACAAGGAGACGGGCCGGTGCAAGGCGTTGGTGGTCGCCGGCTGCCTGACCCAGCGCTACGCGGACGTACTGCAGCAGGAGATGCCGGAGGTCGACTATTTCGTCGGCACCTCGGCCTACCCGCGCATCGCGGAGATCATCCGGGGGGAGCGCGATCGCGCAGTCATTCCGGATCCGGACTACATCGCCGACGCGCGCACGCCGCGCCGCAACTCGATGCCGCGCTGGACGGCGTACGTGAAGATCAGCGAGGGCTGCGACAACCAGTGCACCTTCTGCATCATCCCGACGTTGCGGGGCGCGCAGCGCAGCCGTCCCGTCGCTGACATCGTCGAGGAAGCCCACCGGCTGGTCCAGCAGGGGGCGGTGGAGCTGAACCTGGTCGCCCAGGACCTCACCGCCTACGGGCACGACCTCCCCGGCCGGCCCAGGCTGCACCACCTGCTCCAGGCCTTGCGCGAGGTGCCGGCGCGCTGGATCCGGCTGCACTACGCCTATCCCCGCGACTTTCCCGACGAGTTGGTCGACGCGCTCGCCGAGCAACCCAACCTGGCGCGCTACCTCGACATGCCCCTGCAGCACATCGCCGACCCGGTGTTGCGGCGGATGAAGCGCGGCCGGGACTCCGCCTGGGTGCGGAGGCTCGTGGGGAAGCTGCGCGACCGCGTTCCCGGGCTCACCTTCCGCACCAGCTTCATCGTCGGGTTCCCCGGCGAGACCGAGGAGCAGTTCCAGGAGCTGTGCGATTTCATCGAGGAGATGCGCTTCGAGCGCGTCGGGGTCTTCCAGTTCTCGCGCGAGGAGGGAACCGCCTCGAACGACCTGGACGGCCAGCTCGCCGCCCGGACCAAGGCGGCGCGGCAGAAGAAGCTTCTCGGAATCCAAAGGAAGATCAGCAAGATGCACCAGCAGGCGCTGGTGGGGCGCACGCTGGAGGTGCTGGTCGAAGGCGTCAGCGAGGAGACCGACCTCTTGCTCGAGGGCCGCTGGATGGGTCAGGCGCCGGAGATCGACGGCAAGGTGTACGTGAACCGCGGCCAGGCCGCGCCCGGCCAGATCGTCCCGGTTCTCGTCGAGCAGGCGGGAGATTACGACCTGGTGGGCGGGATCGTGGGAGCGGAGGGCCCCGCCGTGGGGCTGGCCCCCGCTCGCGCGCAGCTACTTGGAACATCCTTGCCGGTCGAAGCGACTGCCGCCCGCATGCCGCGCCCCCGCTTCCCCATCCTCTCGCACTGATCCCCGCTTCTGGGAGTTGGGGGACACCATTTCATGGTGTCCCCTCCTCTGTGGGTTTTCTGGGGTAGAAGAGCGCGATGCCCCAGGGGCTGGACAAGGCGCAGTTCCTCGCGCGCCTCGATCCGCTGCTCACGGCGGCGGGCATGTCGCGCGTGTACCCGGAGGCGCCCGACCCGGCCGCATACGCCGCCAGCCTCGCCCTGGCCGGGCTTCCTCACTACGACGATCTGTGGGCGGGCGACCTGGGCGAGGTGGTGGCGCTGATCGCCGTCGCGTCCGGCGCGCGGCTGACCGGGGCCGGTCTGGTGAAGCGGGCGGAGTTGCTCGCCGAGCGCGTGGCCGCGATGAAGGACCGCGTGAACGGGCCGGTGCAGGCCCTGCAGCTCGTCGTCTACGAGCGCCCCGTCCCCGCCCAGGAACGCGAGTTCGTGCTCGACCAGGCGCGCAAGGCCGGCCTGTTCCCCTTGGCGCGCGCGCGCGTCGCCACCTGGGTGTTCGCACTCGGGGAGCTCGCGCTGCACGCCACCCGGTTTCCCGGGTGGCCGCCCCAGCTCGGCTCGACCGAGCTGCGCAAGCTGCTCATGTCCCCCGCCGCCTGACTCGGTCGGCGTCGTGACGGCGCCTGTCAGGGCGAGGTGCGACCGCTGACCGTGATCCCCACGGTGACGGCCCACAGATTGCCCTCTTGCAAGCTCGACGGCGCTCGTCCGCCTGCGGGTCCCAGCGAAGTCACGCGGCTGACGTGCGACCACCGCGTGAGCCCGATCTGGCCGCCGACGCCGGCCAGACCTCCGAGCAGGAAGCTGCGGGCGCCAACGGCCATGCTCAGGGACATCCCGGGCCGCGCCCCCGCGAACGTCTGGACCTCGCAGTCGCATTGGAGCTGCGAGAGCTGTCCCCGTCCGGCGCCCGCCGAGATCCAGAACTGCGTGTCGCCGGGAGTGTGCACCCGCAGCTCGGCGGCGGTCGCGTAGGCCCGGATGCTATCGGTCATCCCCAGCTCGCGGGCGCCGGCGATCCCCAGGAAGCGCACTCCGGGAGTGAACAGGTTGTAGACGTCCGCGCCCACGAACACGCCGACCGCCGGAGCGAAAGGATAGCCGCTCTCGGTGGTGGTGGTGGTCCCCAGGAGGAGGTCGACGTCGCCGCGCAGATTCGGCCCGGAGGCGCGCGCAGCCAACGGTGCCAGGAGGACCAGCCAGGCAAACCGCATGGCCGCCACATACTCCAAAGCGCTCTGAAAAGCCAGTCGGCGCCGTGTTCGCCGCCGGTGCGCCTTTTACACGCCCGCCCCAATGGCGTCCGAGCTGGCTAGGCCACGTCCTCTTCCTGCCCGGGCTCGTCGTTGCCGAACATCTCCCGCACCTTGTCGAAGAACGACTTCGATTGCGGGTGCGCGTCCTCGCCCGAGATGGAGGCGAACTGCTCGAGCAGCTCGCGCTGCTTGCGAGTCAGCTTTTCCGGCACCTCGACGGTGATGCGCACGTGCTGATCGCCGCGCTGGTAGCCGTTCAAGCTGGGGATCCCCTTGCCCTTGAGCCGGAAGACCTTCCCGCTCTGCGTCCCCGAAGGAATCTTCATCTTCACCTTGCCGTCGAGCGTGGGGACGTCGATCTGCGCCCCCAGCGCGGCCTGGGTGAAGCTGATCGGGACCTCGCAGATCACCTCGGTATCCTCGCGGATGAAGATCGGGTGCTCCTGCACGTGGACGACCACGTAGAGGTCGCCCGGAGGGCCGCCCTTCTCGCCGGGCTCGCCCTCGCCCGACAGCTTCAGGCGCGTGCCGGTGTCCACCCCTGCCGGAACCTTCACGCTGAGCATGCTCTCGTGCTCGACCTTGCCGGCGCCCTTGCATGCCTGGCACGGGTCAGTGACCACCTTGCCGGTCCCCTGGCAATGGCCGCACGGGCGCGCGATCTGGAAAAACCCCTGCGTGAGCCGCAGCTCGCCCGTGCCATGGCAGGTCGGGCACTGCTTGGGCGTGGTGCCGGGCTTCGCGCCCGAGCCGCGGCAGGCGTCGCAGGTCTTGTGCCGCGGGATCTTCACCTTCGCCTCGGTGCCGAAGGCGGCTTCCGTGAAGCTGATCTCCAGGTTGTAGCGGAGGTCCGACCCCCGGCTCCGCGCGGTGCGCCCGCGGCGTCCGCCGCCGCCGAAGATGTCGCCGAAGATCCCCTCGAAGATGTCGTTGATGTTCGCGCCGCCGAATCCCTGGTCGAACGGGCTGGGGCCGAACCCGCCGGGCGCCTGGTGCCCGAACCGATCGTAGCGGGCGCGCTTCTCCGGGTCGGAGAGCACCTCGTAGGCCTCGGAGAGCTCCTTGAACTTCTCTTCGGACTTCTTGTCGCCTTCGTTCTTGTCGGGGTGGAACTGCAGGGCGAGCTTGCGGAAGGAGCTCTTCAGCTCCTGCGCCGAGCAGGTCCGTTCGACACCGAGCACTTCGTAGTAGTCGCGCTTGGGGTGGGGCTGCACGAAGTTCGACCTCGAGGCCTTAGCCGGCTGAGCCGGCCGCCCAGCAGGCAGTCCGACAGCCGAAACGTAAGACAGCGACAACGCTTGTCAATAACACGCCGGCGCGCCGGTCCTTCAGGACTTTCCGGTGCCGCCCGCGGCCTTCTTGTCCTTCGGCTCGGTCGAGTAGAGCGCGTCGGCGATGCGGTAGGCGGAGCCTTCGAGGCGCTGCACCGCCGCGCGGATCTTCGCCACGTCCTCGCTCTGCGAGACGGTCTTGAGCGCCTCGAGGTCGGCGCGGATCTCCGCCATGTCCTTGGGCGGGAGCAAGGTCGAGTACTCCTCCAGGGCCTTCTCGGTGGTGTAGATGAGCCCGTCCGCGTTGTTCTTGATGTCGGCGAGCTCCTTCTTCTTCTTGTCGGTGGCTTTGTTCGACTCGGCCTCCCCGATCATCCGCTGGATCTCCTGCTCGGTCAGGCCGCTGGAAGCGACGATCCGGATCGACTGCTGCTTGCCGGTGCCGAGGTCCTTGGCGGAAACGTGCACGATGCCGTTCGCGTCGATGTCGAACGCCACCTCGATCTGCGGCACGCCGCGCGGGGCGGGCGGGATGCCGACCAGCTCGAACCGGGCCAAGGTCTTGTTGTCACCGGCCATCTCGCGCTCGCCCTGCAGGACGTGCACGTTGACGATCGGCTGATTGTCGACCGCGGTGGAGAACACCTGGGCCTTGCGGCACGGGATGGTGGTGTTCTTCTCGATGATCCGGGTGTTCACCCCGCCCGCCGTCTCCACGCCGAGCGAGAGCGGCGTCACGTCGAGCAGGAGGACGTCCTTCACCTCGCCCTTGAGCACTCCGCCCTGGATGGCGGCGCCCACCGCGACCACCTCGTCCGGGTTCACGCCCTTGTGCGGCTCCTTGCCGAAGAACTGCTGGACGACCTTCTGCACCAGCGGCATCCGGGTCATGCCGCCGACCAGGATCACGCGGTCGATGTCGCGCGGCTGGACGCCCGCGTCCTTGAGCGCCAGCTTGCAGGGCTCGACCGTCTTCTGCACCAGCTCGTTCACCAGGCCCTCGAGCTGCTCGCGGGTCATGGTCTCGGTCAGGTGCTTGGGCCCGGAGGCATCCGCGGCGATGAACGGCAGGTTCACGTCGGTCTCGTTGGCGGAGCTCAGCTCGTGCTTGGCCCGCTCCGCGGCCTCCTTGAGCCGCTGGAGCGCCATGCGATCGCGCCGCAAGTCGATCCTGTTCGCCTTCTGGAAGTTCCCGGCCAGGTAGTCGACGATCCGCTGGTCGAAGTCCTCGCCCCCCAGGAAAGTGTCGCCGTTGGTCGCCTTGACCTCGAACACGCCCGCGGTCAGCTCCAGGACCGAGATGTCGAAGGTGCCGCCGCCCAGGTCGTAGACGGCGATCTTCTCCGCGCCGGCCGTGCGCATCGCGGCGCCCGCCTTCGCGCCTCCGCCGGCGGCAGCCTTGTCCAGGCCGTAGGCGAGGGCGGCCGCGGTGGGCTCGTTGATGATGCGCAGGACGTTGAGGCCGGCGATGCGGCCCGCGTCCTTGGTCGCCTGGCGCTGGCCGTCGTTGAAGTAGGCCGGGACGGTGATGACCGCCTCGGTGACCTGCTCCCCGAGGTAGTCCTCCGCGGTCTGCTTCATCTTCGCGAGGATCATCGCGGAGATCTCGGCGGGGCTGTGCCGCTTGCCGCGCAGCTCCACCCAGGCGTCGCCGTTCTCGCTGGCGATGATGCGGAAGGCGGAGACCGCGATGCTCTTGCGCACCTCTTCCGAGTCGAACTTGCGGCCGATGAGGCGCTTCACCGCGAACACGGTGGCTTCCGGGTTCGTGATCGCCTGTCGCTTGGCGATCTGTCCCACCAGCCGTTCGCCGGCCTCGGTGAACCCGACCATCGACGGGGTGGTGCGGCTTCCTTCGGAATTCGGGATGACGACCGGCTCGCCGCCTTCCATGACGGCCACGCACGAGTTCGTGGTCCCGAGGTCGATGCCGATCACCTTGCCCATGTCGTGTTCCGCCCCTTCGCGGAAGGCTAGATTGAACGGAACCGGGGCGACTGGTCAACAAAGGGAAACGTAGGCGAGACACCTACTTGCCGTCCCCCGGAGGCGCGGAACCATCGGGGGCCGCCTGGGGAGTGGCTCCGGCGGATCGGGGCCGCGCGACCACCACTGCGGCAGGGCGCACCAGTCGTTCGTTCAGCTTGTACCCGCGCGACATCTCCGACACCACGGTGCCCGCCGGCGCGTCGGACTCCTGCTGCATGAGCGCCTCGTGCAGGTTCGGGTCGAACGGCTGGCCCAGCGCCGAGAATCCGGTGACGCCGTGCTTGGAGAGCGTGGTCTCGAGCAGCTTCTGCACCAGCTTCACTCCCTCGATCACCTGGCGCAGGTCGTGTTCCTCGGCGTGGTCGAGGGCGCGCTCGAGGTTGTCCGCTACCGGCAGGAAGTCCTTGAGCAGCCGTTCGATGCCGAACTTCTGCGCGTCCTCCCTCTCCTTGTTGGCGCGCTTCTTGTAGTTGTCGAACTCCGCCGCGACCCGCAGCAGCCGCTCGTGCGTGTCCTTGAGCCGCTCCTGGGTCTCGCGCGCGCGGCTCATCGATTCCTCCAGCATGGCCGAGAGCTGCGTCGCCTTGCGCTCCAGCTCCTCGCGCGTGAGCGGCGGCTGCTCGACCTGCTGTTCTTGTGACGGCGCGGTCTCGGCCTGCTTCGGATCCTGCGGGCCGCCCGGCGGGGCGCCGTCGCCGTTCTGGTGCTCGGACAAGGGGGTGCTCTCCTATCCTTCGGTGGGGTCCAGCGCCAGGCCGATGGCGCGAGCGGTGAACTCGACCAGCGGGATGACGCGCGAGTAGTCCATGCGTGTGGGCCCGATCACGCCGAGCGCTCCGACGATCTCGCCCGCCCGGCGGTACGGAGCGGCGACGATGGACAGCTCCGGTCCGGAGATGCCGCTCTCCTTCCCGATGAAGATGGTCAGCTCCTGCGCGGCGAGCGTGCGATCCAGCACGTGGAGCAGGCGGTCCTTCTCTTCCAGCGCGCGGAAGAGCGCGCGCATCTTGGAGACGTCCTGCGCCAGGGCCGGATCTTCCAGGAAGCTCGCCTGCCCTTCGAGGTGCAGCGCGGGCTGCTCCAGCTGCACGGCGGCGGCGCCGAGCAGCAGCGCACGCTCGCGCAGGTGGGACAGCTCGTTTCGCTGGGCGTCGCGTTCCGACAAAAGTCGCGCGCGCGCCTCCTCCAGCGTCAGCTCGCCGAGCAGCGAGTTCAGGTAGTTCTGCGCCTCGATCAGCTCCGATTCGCTAGGCGGCGGCGAGGGCATCGTCAGCAGCCGGTTCTGCACCCGGCCCGAGGCCGACACGAGCACGGCCAGGATCCGCCCCTCGCGCAGCTTGACGAACTCGATCCGTCGCAGGCGCTCGCCCTGCGGACGGGGAGAGGCGACCACGCCCGCGTGCCGCGTCAGCCGGTGGAGGATGCGGGAGGCCTCGACCAGGAGGCCGTCCACCTGCGATGCGGCGTCCTGGGCCCGGCGCTCGATCAGCTCGCGCTCGGCCGCGAGCGGGGGCGTGAGGTGCAAGAGGACGTCGACGTAGTACCGGTACCCGTGCGCGGTGGGGACGCGTCCGGCGCTCGTGTGCGGCTTCTCCAGGTACCCGAGCGCCTCCAGGTCCGCCATCACCGCGCGCACGGTCGCGGACGAGCAGTCGACCTCGGGCCTGCGGGCGATGGCATGGCTCCCGACCGGTTCTCCGACCTCGATGTGGTCGCGCACGATGGAGGCGAGGATGCGCCGCGCGCGCTCGTCGAGCGCGTCAGCCACGCCCGGCCCACCGGGGGCGCCGATCTGCCGCGTTGTCCCACCTGCCATGCCGCGATTTGTTCTAGCGCACATTTGCCCTTGCCGCTCGGCGGGATACAGTGGGCCGCGAATGGCGACCCCCGCGGCACACGAGCACCCGCTGCCCGACGGCCAGGAGCCAGGGCGGCAGGGGCCGGATTCGCCCCGCCATACACCGCCCGCGATCGAGCCACTCCGGGCGGTGCCGCCGCGTACCATCCTGCCGCCGGCCGCCCTGCCCGCGCGGCGCAGCCAGCCGCCCGTTCCACGCGGGCTCCGCCGGGTGGGCCTGTTCCAGAAGATCCTGCTGGGGGATCTGACCCTGTGGTGCGTGCTCTCCGGCGTTCTCACCCACGAGGTCTTCCGGCAGCACCTCGCCCCGGAGCACGCCCTGTTCGGGGCGCTGGTCGGGCTGGCAGTGGCGCTCGCCGTCGCGGTCGGGCTCAAGCAGATCGCCAACCGGGTGGTGCGGCTCAACCGGAGCGCGCTGGAGATCAGCCGAGGCGACCTCTCCAAGCCGCTCGCCACCGAGCGCACCGACTGGCTGGGCCGCGACGAGGTGGACGAGCTGACCACCGCCATCTCCAACATGCAGGCGAACCTGCGCGAGCTGGTCGGCCACATCCAGCGCACCAGCCGCTCGGTCGCCGACAGCGCGGACGAGATGCAGGAGTCTTCGGCCAACGTGAGCGCGCAGGCGGAGAACATCGACCGCAGCATGGCCAAGATCAACCAGGGCGCCGAGCACCAGCTGCGGCTGGTCGAGAAGGCCAGCGGGCTGATCGCCCGCATCGCCGACTCGATCGGCTCCAGCGCCAAGACCGCCGGCGCCGCCGCGGAGACCGCCACCGCCACCTCGACCGCCGCCCAGGCGGGCGGCGCGGCCGCGCAGCTCGCCGCGGAGAAGATCAAGAAGGTGTTCGCCGAGATCGAGGCGGCGAGCGAGACCGTGTTCGCCTTCGGCGAGAAGACCCAGGAGATCAGCAAGATCGTGGTAGCCATCACCGGGGTGGCGCAGCAGACCAACCTGCTCGCGCTGAACGCCGCGATCGAGGCGGCGCGGGCCGGCGAGTACGGCCGCGGATTCGCGGTGGTCGCCGACGAGGTGCGGAAGCTGGCGGAGAGCGCCGGGCGCAGCGCCGAGCAGATCAGCCGATTGGCGCACGAGATCAGCCAGCGCAGCCAGCACGCGGTGGCGGCGATGAAGGAAGGCATCGACGAGCTGGGACAGGGGCGCGAGGACCTGGCCCAGATCATCCTCTCGCTGGACGAGATCGTGAACGCGACGCAGACCGGGTCCGAGCGCGTGCAGGCGATCTCGCGGCTCGCGCGCGAGCAGCTGCAGGGGTCGGCGGAGATGGTCGAGGCGTTCCAGGAGATCCGCGTGGAGGCGGCCGGCAACGCGCGGTCGCTGGACGAGGTGCAGAGCGCGGTGCGCGAGCAGACTTCCACCACCGCCTCCATGGCGCAGGCCTCGCAAGAGCTGACCAACATCAGCGTCGAGCTACAGAGCGTGGTCTCGCGCTTCAAGCTGGAGTGAGCAAAAGGTGCGCGCCGTCATCTGCATCCACTCCGGTGAGCGCTACGCGCTGCCGCTCTGGGCGGTGCGCAGGGTGACGGAGGTGTCGGTCATCGCGCGCGTGCCGCGCTCGCCGCCCGCGCTGCTGGGCGTGATGAACCAGCAGGGCCGCGTCGCCTGCGTGGTGGATCTGGGGCCGCTCGTCGGCCTCAAGCCGCGTCCCGCCCGTCCGGAGGGGCGGGTGGTGATGTTGCAGCGTCCCCGGGGGGACGTCGGGCTGTACGTGGCGGAGGTGGCGGGCATCGAATCGCTTCCCAGCGATGGCGAGCCGCTGCCGCAGCCTCTCGGCGCGGCGTGCGCCACGGTGGAGCTTGCGGAGGGCCCGGTGAAGGTGATCGACGCCGAGCTGCTGCAGCGGGCCATCGACAACCTGGTGGAGGCCTAGAGATGCCCAAGCGCGTCCTCATCGTCGATGACGCCCTGTTCATGCGCAACACGCTCCGCGACATCTTCTCGTCGGCGGGGTTCACGGTCGCGGGTGAGGCGGACGACGGCGTGCAGGCGGTGAACCTCTTCCGGGAGCTCAAGCCCGACCTGGTCACCATGGACATCGTGATGCCCTACAAGAGCGGCATCGACGCGACCCGGGAGATCGTCCAGCTCGATCCCGGCGCGGTGGTGGTCATGTGCAGCGCGCTCGGCCAGGAATCGCTGGTGATGGAGGCGATCGAGGCGGGCGCGACCGACTTCATCGTGAAGCCTTTCCGGGGAGAGGACGTGCTCGCGGTGGTCAAGAAGGTGCTCGGCGAGTAGCTCACGGTGCCGTCCGCCTCCCACAAGTACCTGACGCTCTTCGTGGCGGAGGCGTCCGAGCACCTCGCCACGCTCCAGTCGGAGCTGGTGCGGCTCGAGCAGGAGCCGCCCGCGGCGCCGCTGTGGGACGCGATCTTCCGGCGCATGCATTCGGTGAAGGGCAGCGCGGCGACGCTCGGCTTCTCGCGCATCGTCGACATCGCTCACGCCGCCGAGAACCTGATCGCGCGGCTCAAGGGCAAGCAGGGGAAGATCGAGCGGGCGGAGGTGGACCTGCTCTTCGCCGCCACCGACGCGCTGGTCAAGGAGATCGTCAAGCTCGACAAGAAGGAGGACGACGAGCGCACCATCACGCTCGTCGATCGGCTCGCCAAGGCGGCCCAGGCGCTGCCCGACCCGGCGCTCACCGCGCGCCCGGTCCCGCCGCCTCCGGTGATGCCCGTCGCGGATCCGTCGCTGCCGCGGCTGGACGTTTCCGTGGTCCTCGCCAAGACCTGCGCGGCTCCCGGCGCGCGCGCCCTGATCGTGCAGCGGAAGCTCAAGGCGATGGGGACGCTCCTCGAGATGGACCCCACGCCGGCGCAGCTCATGCAGCAGAAGGGCGGAGCGCGGATCACCGCGCTGCTCGCTACCCTCACCGTCACCGACGAGGTGCGCGAGGCGCTGGTCGCGCTGCCCGAGGTGGACCACGTCGAGGTGCGCATCGCTCCCGTGGCGCGGCCGGTCGACTCGGGCTTCCCCGTCTCGCCGCCGTCTCCGGTCGTCTCGCCCCCGCAGGCATCCATGCGCGGCCAGCTCACGCCGGCGCCCGGCCGCCGGGATCTCACGCCGGTGCCCGGCCGCCGCGACCTCACGCCGGTGCCCGGCGATGCGGACGAGCTGCGGCCCGAGCCGACCGTCCGCGTCCGGGCCGAGGCGCTCGATCAGCTGCTCGACCAGGCCGCCGACGTCATGCACGGCATCGCCCGGTTGCGCGAGGCGGCCAAGCGGCTCCCCGAGCACGCGGCCGACCGGTTCGAGGCCGAGATCGATCGCCTGCGCCGCACCGCGCGCGAGCTGCACGGCCGGGTGATGAGCGCGCGGCTGACGCCCTTCTCCTCCTTGACCGAGCGGCTGCCGCGGGCCGTGCGCGATCTGGCGCACCGGCTGAGCAAGACCATCGAGCTGGACGTGCAGGGCGCGGACGTCGAGCTCGACCGGACGGTGATCGAGGCGCTGGGCGATCCGCTCTCTCACCTGGTGCGCAATGCCGCCGACCACGGCCTGGAAGATCCGCAGACGCGGCAGAAGGCCGGCAAGCCGGATCGCGGCAAGCTCACGCTGTCCGCTCGGCGCGAGCGCGACAAGGTGATCGTCGAGGTGCAGGACGACGGGCGCGGGATGGACGCGCAGGCACTGCGGCGCAAGGCGGTGAAGAGCGCCGCGATGACGCAGGAGGCGGCGGACGCCCTCTCGGACGACGCAGCCTACGAGCTGGCTTTCCTGCCCGGCATCTCCACCCGCGAGGACGCGACCGAAGTGTCGGGGCGCGGCGTCGGTCTGGACGCCGTGCAGCGCAAGCTGGAGTCGCTCGGCGGCAAGGTGTCGATCCGCAGCGTGCCCGGGAAAGGCACCACCTTCGTGCTCGAGCTGCCGCTCTCGGTGAGCATGGCGAACCTGCTGCTGGTGCAGGTGGGCGGCGAGCTGTACGGCGTGCCGCTGCACCGCGTGCTGCTCACCACCGAATACGACCTGTCGGCGCGCGGCGGCGAGGGCTTCGAGGCGCGCTCGCTGGTGGTGATGGGCGAGCTGGTCCGCGCCTATGGCCTCGCCAAGCTCTTCGGGCTCCCGTCGCTGGCGCCGCCGGGCCCGCGCCCGTTCGTGGTGATGGAGGTGGACGGCCTCCGCTTCGCGGTCTCGGTCGACCGGCTGGTCGGCCAGGAGGAGTCGGTGCTCAAGCCGCTCTTCCCGCCGCTCGACCGCGTCCGCGGGCTCGCCGGCATCACCGTGCTCGGCAATGGGCGGCCCCTCCTGGTGCTCGACCCGCGGGGCCTGGCCGAGCTGTGCGGGATCCACGATCCCGTGAAGCCCGCTCCGGCGGCCAAGGGGGCGGCGTGAGCGAGCGCGGCCTCCTCTCGCCCCTGATGCTCTCCTCCTCCCAGGTGGAGGCGCTGCGCCAGCTAGCCGGGGTCGCCTCGACGGATGCGGCGCGCTCGCTGGGCCGGCTCCTCGGCACTTCGGTCGACGCGGACTTGCCCAAGGCGCAGGTCGCGCCGCGCGGCGGGGTCGCGCGCGTGCTGCAGCCCGACGGCCCGTCGTTCGCGGTGCACTTCACCGTCGACGGGGGCGCGCGGCTGCGCTGGCTGATCCATTTCACCGAGCAAGGCGCGACGCTGATGGGCGGGCTGCTCCTCGGCCAGCCCGTGCTCGAGCCGCTCGGCTCCCGAGTGCCCATGTACACCAGCGCGCTGGCGGAGGCGGCGAACATCGTCGTCTCCAGCTACGTCGGCGGCGTGGGCGCGGCGGTCGGCGTCACGCTGGTGCCGTCGATCCCGCACGTCGAGGTGGGCCCGCTCGAGCGCGCCCTGAACGCCTGCTTCGGCGATCTCGACTCCGCCCTGCTCCTCGTCACCGATCTCCGCCTGCCGGGCGTCCGCTCCGCCGGCCGCATCGTCGCCGCCCCCGAGGAAGAATCCCTCTCCCGCCTCCTCAAGCTCCTCGGCGCCGCGTAGGAGACCAGAAGCGTTTCCCGCGAAGCGCGGAAGAGAGGGAAGCGCGGAAGGCTCCTGAGGTAAAACAGCATCATCTTCCTCGCTTCCGAATCTTCCGCGCTTCGCGGGAAATGCTTTTTGTCGTGCTCTCGGCTAGATCGGGGCGGTGGACCTGGACGGGTTGCGGGAGTTCCTCGAGAGGGTGAGGAAGGGCGAGCTTCCGGTGGCGGAGGCGGCGCGGAGGCTGGCCGAGCTGCCCGTGCAGCGGATCGCGGAGTTCGCGCAGCTCGACGGAGAGCGGGCGGTGCGGCAGGGCGTACCCGAGGTGATTTTCGGGGAGCGCAAGTCGCCCGAGCAGATCGGGCAGCTGGTCGCGCGCCTGCGCGAGCTCGGGCAGGCGGTGCTGGTGACCCGGCTGGCGCCGGACGCGGCGCCCGCCGCGGTGGCCGCCGCGCCGGAGGGCAAGTACGACGCCGTCTCGAGGACGTTCCACGCTCGCGCGCCGGGGGCCGTCCAGGAGCCGCGAGGGTTGGTGGCGGTCGTCTGCGCAGGTACCACCGACATCCCGGTCGCCGAGGAGGCCGCGGTCACGGCCGGGTTCGTGGGAGCGGCCGTCGAACGGCTGTACGACGCGGGCGTCTCGGGCCTCCACCGGCTGCTGCGCCGCGCGCCGGACCTGCGCGAAGCCGACGCGCTGGTGGTCTGCGCGGGAATGGAAGGCGCCCTGCCGTCCGTGGTGGGCGGGCTGGTACCGAGGCCGGTCATCGCGGTCCCGACCAGCGTGGGTTACGGCGCCTCGCTGGGGGGCCTGGCGGCGCTGTTCGCGATGCTCAACTCGTGCGCGGCCAACGTCTCGGTGGTGAACATCGACAACGGATTCGGCGCCGGGTTCCAGGCGGCGCTGATCGCTCGCGCGGCCGCGGGGGGCCGCGCCAGGTGACGGTGCTCGCGCTGGAGCCGGTCGGCGGCATCGCCGGCGACATGATGCTCGCGGCGCTGCTGCACCTCGGCGCTCCGCGCGCGGCGCTCGACGACGGCCTTCTGGCCCTCGCCGAAGCCTCGGGCGCCTTCGACCTGCGCGGCACGCGGGTGGTGGCCGAGCCGGTGGAGGTGAGCGGCATCCGCGCCCTGCGCGTCGATGTGCGCGTCCCGCCGGAGGTGCGCGATCGCGAGCCGCACCACCGTCCCTGGCGCGCCATCCGCGATCTGCTCGGCCGCGCCAGGCTGCCGGAGCGCGCGCGAGAGCTGGCGCTGCTCGCCTTCACGCGCCTGGCCGAAGCGGAAGGGCGCGTTCACGGCGTCACCGCCGAGGAGGTCGAGTTCCACGAGGTCGGCGCGGTGGACGCGATCGTCGACGTGGTGGGCAGCGCGCTGCTCGTCAGCGCGCTCGCTCCCGCGCGCATCGTCTGCCTGCCGCCGCCCTCGGGCGGAGGGACGGCGCGCGCCGCGCACGGGCCGATCCCCATCCCCGGGCCCGCCGTGCTCGAGGTGATGCGCGGGCGGGCCTTGCGCCCGAGCGGGCCGGGCGAGCGCACCACCCCCACCGGCGCGGCGCTGGTCGCCGCCTGGACCGAATCGGCCGAATCCCTGCCGGAGCTCTCCGTGCAGGCGGTCGGGTACGGCGCAGGGACGCGGCGGTGGGAGGATGCGCCCAACCTGCTCCGCGCGGTGCTCGGCGTGGCGGTCCGAGGTCAGCCGGGAGGCGGCGCCGGGTGGGTGCTGGAGGCGAACCTGGACGATCTCTCGCCCCAGTTGGTGGCGACCGCTCTCGAGGCGGTGCTGGCGGCGGGCGCGGCCGACGCCTGGATCGCTCCGGTGACGATGAAGAAGGGCAGGCCGGGGCATCTGCTCGGCGCGGTGGTGCCCGAAGCCGCGCGGGCCGCGGTCGAGGAGGCGCTGTTCCGCGAGACGAGCACGCTGGGCGTGCGCGCGCACCGGGTGGAGCGCAGCGTCCTCGATCGCGAAGTGGTCGAGGTCGCCACGCGGTACGGGCCCGTGCGGGTCAAGGTCGGCCGCCGCGGAGGCGCCGTGCTCAACGCGGCACCGGAGTTCGAGGACTGTCGCTTGCGCGCCAAGGAGCACGGCGTGGCCGTGAAGGAAGTTCTGGCGGCGGCGATCGCTGCCTGGCGATCCGCGGGCTAATCACTCCATTTTACTTGGAAATCCAGAATTGGCCGCGAGCGCCCGGGCGCTCCCTCGGCCACTCGCTCAACCGGAGGGTTTCCGCCAGGCTTTTCTGCACCCTGGCGGCCTGGGCTATGCTCGGCCGTGGGGGAGCCGAAGGGCCTTCAGTTGCAAAAGCCGCTCACAGTCGCCCTCTTGGGCCTCACCGAGGGCAACGGACCGCTCCGCGACGCGCTCCGTGCATCGGGCCTCTTGCTGGAAGGCGACCCCGGTGCTTCCGGGATGGTGGCGGCCATCATCGACCTCGCCGCGCCCGACCGCGAGGAGCTGGTCGCGCTCGCGCGACAGTGCTACGGACCGCTCGTCGGCGTGCTGCCGAGAGACAGCGAGGCGCCTCTGGCGGACGGGCTGGACGGGTTCGTCCGCGCTCCCTATGCCGCGGCCGACCTTCCCCCGCTCCTGCGGGCCCTCTCCCGCGCGCGCCGGGACCGCGACGAGATGCTGCGGCAGACGCAGGACCTGGCCGCGTTGCTCGACGTCACCCGAACCTTCGCCGCCAGCGGCGACACCGACCGGCTGCTCTTCGAGGTGGTGGAGAAGCTGGCCGGCCGGCTCACCGTCGAGCGCTGCTCGATGGTGCTGGTCGATCCGCAGCGCGGCACCGGCTGGGTGGTGGCGGCGAGCGACGATGCGATGGTGCGCGAGCTGCGCATCGACCTGTCCGCCTATCCCGAGATCCGCGAGGTGCTGCAGACGCGCAAGCCGCTGGTGATCGACGACGCGCGCCGCCACCCCCTGCTCGATCCGGTGCGCGAGGCGGTGGACAAGCAGGGCATCTCGGCGGTGGCCGTCGTCCCCATGGCTTCCGAGGGCGACGTGGTCGGCGTGCTCTTCCTGCGCGCGATGGCCCGCTCCGCCTTCGCCCCGCGCGAGATCGGTTTCCTCTCCATCGTGGCCAACGCCACCGCGGTCGCGTTGCGCAACGCGCAGCTGGTGGGGCGCGTGCAGACCGAGCGGTCGCAAGAGGTGGCCGCGCGCGTGGCCGCCGAACGCGAGGTGCACCAGCTCCGCCGCTACGAGGAGTTCTTCAGCCACGTCTCCGACGGGATGGCGGTGCTCGACGAGGAAGGGCGGGTGCTGAGCCTCAACCCTGCCGGATGCGCCACGCTGGGCGTCACCATGGAGCAGGCGCGCGGCCTCCCCTGGACCGAGCTGGTCGCGCCGCAGAGCGCGATGAGCGCCGCCCTGGTCTGGCGGGAGCTGCAGCGCGGCGGCCGCGTGCTCTCGGCGGACCTCGAGATCCAGACCCGCGACGGGCGCCGGCTGGTCCTGAACGCGTCGGCGGGACCGCTCCGCTCCCAGCACGGGCGCGCGATCCTGAGCTTCCGCGACGTCACCGAGCCGCGCGAGATCGAGGCCGAGCTGCGCAAGACGAAGGACTTCCTCGAGCGCCTGATCGACGCGACGGTCGACGGGATCGTCGCGGCCGACCTGCGCGGCCGTATCCTCCTCTGGAACAAGGGAGCCGAGCGCGTCACCGGCTTCTCCGCCGCCGAGGTGGTGGGGAAGATGTCCGTGGCCGACGTCTACCCGCCCGGACAAGCGCGGGAGATCATGGATCGGCTGCGCGGGGCCAACCCGGGCGAGGCGCAGATCCGGCTCCTTCAGGCGGAGGTGGTGGCCAGGAGCGGCGAGGTGATCCCGGTCCATCTCTCGGCCGCTCTCTTGACCGAGAGCGGGCGGGAGACCGCGACGGTGGGCGTCTTCATCGATCAGCGGCACCGCCTGCGCGTCGAGGCGGAGCTGCAGGAGGCGCAGGCCAAGCTTGCGCTGGCGGAGAAGGCGAAGGTGGCCTCCGAGCTGGCCGGCGCCGCCGCGCACGAGCTGAACCAACCGCTGACCAGCATCCTGGGATTCTCCGAGCTGCTCTTCCGCCGCGCCAAGGGGGACGGGCCCGGCCGCGAGGAGCTGGAGCAGATCCTCCACGAGGCCGAGCGGATGGCCCTGATCGTCCGCAAGATCGGCAAGATCGCCCGCTACGAGACCATGGAGTACATCGGCAACCGCCGCATCGTCGATCTGGAACGCTCCTCCGAACCCCCACCCCCTCCGGGCCAGATCGTCATCAAGGATTCATCCAGGACGAAAAGATCGACGCGGAGACGCTGAGACGCGGGGGGGGTGATTTCCCCGCATCTGGTCTCTAGCGGGGCACGGCGAGGAGGGCGCCGGCCGAGATGCCGGGCAGGACGGTGCTGACCGAGAAGCCGGAAGGGTTGAGCGAAATGCGCTCTCCATCCTTGCCCACGTCGCGCTCCGGGGCGAACCAATAACCGGTGCGGCCGGCGCCGGCCGCCTGGCCGGCGATGTGGAGCAGGACGCCCTGCGCTGGCCGGGGGGCGTCGAGGTTCACCAGGTGCACGTCCAGCTTCCGCTCCGGATCGAGGTACGCGCGAGCGAACAGGCGCGCCCGACCGGAGAGGCTCAGGTGCGACCGGCCGCGGCCCAACAGCTCGCGCGCCGCGCGGACCACCTGCGTCTCGGGCGGCGCGTCCGATTCGATTCCGATGGAGTACACCCGGCCTTCGCCGATCCGCTGGATCCCGGACTTCGCCTCGGGAAACACGGGCGGGCCCGGGCGGCCCTCCTCGTCGCAAGTGGCGCACTTGCCGACGACGAGGGCGTCTCCTCCGGACTCGACGTGACGGCGGGCGCGCGCCGCGTCCTCGGCCGGGAGCGCGGCGCAGCCGGCGAGCAGCAGCACCTGGGTCCGGGGCTCCGACAGATCGAGCTTCGCGCCGAGCAGCAGATGCGCCCGGCCGAGCGCCGCGGTGCAGACGCTCGCGGCGCGCAGGTGCGCGCCGCCCCAGTGTTCGGCGAAGGGCGAGACGAGCACCTCCAGATCGAGCAGGGGCTCGGACGGGCGGAACCGCTCGCGCACCACCTCCTGGAACTTGCGGTGCTCCGCGAGGGCCGCCTCCGCCGCAGGCGACTCGCCGGGGGGCAAGGTCACGTCCGCATCGCAGGCGAGCGCCAGCGCCGCGAAGAGCTGCACCTGCTCGGGGGTCGCCCCCGCGGGCAGCACTGCCACCGCCGGCCGCAGCCCGAGCGCGGCCCGGGCCGCGAGGAGCGGCAACACGGCCTCCTCCGGGTCGAGCGAGGGCAGGTCGAAGACGAGCCCGTCGAGGTGACGGCAGATGGCGAGCGCCGCGCCGGTCAAGGTGCCGACCCGGCCCAGGACGGCGATCTCCACCCCGCGGCCGCGGCGCGCCTCGTCGCGTGCGCGGAGCGCCGCGCGCTTGGCCGCTTCCACCGTCGAGGCGAGCCGCAACGCCTCCCGCGCTCCCGCGAAGGGCGCCGCGCGCGAATCGGGCTGCTCGCGCAGGGCCCCGAGAGGGTCGAAGGGCTCGAAGTGGTCGCCGTAGCCTTCCCGGAGCGCCTCGACCAGGGCCAGCTCGCACGAGCGGCAGAAGCCCGCGCCGGCCGGGCCGGAGCGGTACCAGCGATCGAGTCCGTCGAGCAGCACCGCCTCCCCCAGGTGCGTGGCCCAGGCCGCTACGCCGCCCGCATGCTCGAGGCCGGCGGCGGAGTTGGGGCACCGGACCGGCCGCCCCTCCGCGACCACCGTTGCTCCGGCGGCGGTCCGGCAAGCCTCGCCGTCGTCTCGCGCCCGCGCCACGTCGACGACCACCACGCGCGCCACGCGCGGCGACGGGGCCGGAGGAGTCGGGGGGACGCCCGTGGCCGCGGGCGCGGCGACCTGCGCCCCGGCGCGCAGCGCGGGATCCCTCGCCGCGGCGGGCAGGGCCCCTTCAGGCGCTCCTTGCGCGGGTTCGGCAGGCTCGGGCTGCGCCGCCTCGAACGGCACGATGAGCGCGTCGGCGCCCGCACCTGGTTCCGCAGTGGACAGCGCGATGTGCCGCACCTTGGGAAAGTCGGGTCCGCTGGCCATGCGCAAGCGCGACGCTAGCCGATCGGCGGACGACGCGAAAGCGCCCGCGAGGAGTCGAATTTCGGAAACTACGGCGCCCCGCCGGGCGCTACCGCGGGGCGGCAGCGGGCGAACGATTGCATCCCGGGCATGCGCACCCAAGATTCTGCGCGCGAGCCGAGGGTGGCCTCGGGCGATCGACAGGGGGAGGGCGTCAGGCGAGCCCATCCCGCGGCACGGTGGATTTCGAACTCTTTGCGGAGCAGAGGACACGATGAACCAGTTCTTCGAGACCCTGGCGCAGCACTGGAAGGGCGGCGGGCCGGGCATGTACCCCATCGCCATCTGCCTGGTCTTCGCCATCGCGGTCATCATCGACCGCGTCCAGGTGCTGTTCTTCTCGGCCAGCGTGGACAAGGAGCAGTTCCTGCGCGGGCTCAAGGCGCACATCTTCAACGGCGACCTGGACAAGGCGATCAGCTACACCGCCGGCCAGAAACAGACTCCCCTCACCAACATCGTAAAGGCGGGCCTGATCAACGTCCCCAAGGGCGAGGACGAGGTGCAGGCGGCGATGGACGAGGCCTCCTTGCGCGAGATGCCGCGCATCGAGAAGCGCACTGGCTACCTGGCGATGATCGGCAACGTGGCCACCCTGGTCGGCCTGCTGGGCACCATCGTCGGCCTCATCCAGTGCTTCGCCGCCGTGGCGGGGGTGGACGCGAGCGAGAAGGCGCGGGTCCTCTCCGACGGCATCGCCGAGGCGATGAACTGCACCGCGTTCGGCCTGATCGTGGCGATCCCCTCGCTGGTGGCGTTCTCGCTCTTGCAGGGCCGCACCCAGCACATGATCGACGACATCAACGAGACGTCGGTGGGCGTCTTGAACCTGATCGTCGCGAACAAGGACAAGATGCGCGTCTCGCAGGACCTGCCGCAGCAGTAACGGCCGACTCCGGGAAGAAGGGCGACGACGATGGCGGGCGCGGCAGCTCAACCCCATACCAAGAGCGGCAAGAAGGCGCTGGACGCCGAGATCAACCTCGTGCCGTTCATCGACCTTCTCTCCTGCTGCATCAGCTTCCTCCTGATCACGGCGGTGTGGACCCAGATCGCCGGGCTGCAGGTCGCGTCCAGCGGCGGTCCGCCCGAGCCGCAGCAGAAGCAGGAGCAGACCGTGGATCTGAAATTGCTCCTCACCGAGAAGGGATACCAGCTGACCATGCCCGGCGCGGCGGTGGAGATCCCGAAGGTGACCTCGACCGGAGGAGGGGCCGCCTTCGACCGGCGGTCGCTGGCCGAGAAGCTCAAGACGCTGAAGGCGAGCCTGCCGGATCAGAGCGCGATCACCGTCCAGCCGGAGGACGCGGTCGCCTACGACGACCTGGTGAGCACCGTGGACATCTGCCTGGGGGAGCAGCTGCGCAACGTGACCGTTGCGCCGCTGAACTAGCGATGGCGATCGTCGAACCCGGCAAGCGCCCAGGCCCGCGAATCGAGCAGAGCCGCGTCTTCAGCAAGAAGTTCGCCCGCGGGAAGAAGAGCGGCTACGCGGGGCTGATGCTCACCTCGCTGGTCGACATGTTCACCATCATCGTCATCTTCCTGCTCATGAACTTCTCCGCCAACGGAGAGGTCCTCTACATGAGCAAGGACATCAAGCTGCCCGACGCCTACCACGGCGCGCAGCTCGAGCGGGCGCCGGTCATCTCGGTCTCCGGGGACGCGGTGACCTTCGACGGGCGCCAGGTGACCTCGACCGACGACCTGGTCAAGGGCGACGTGCTCAACGTGCCCGAGCTGGAGGACGCGCTGCGCGACGAGCGCCGGCGCTACGAGACCATCCATGCCCGGGACCCCGAGCACCCCTTCCGCGGGCTCGTGAACGTACAGGCCGACCGCAAGATCCCCTTCAAGGTGATCAAGCGGATCATGTTCGCCTGCAACCAGAGCGGGTTCGGCAACATCAACTTCGCCGCGCTGGCCAAGGAAGGCGAGGGCCCGCGCAAGGTCGCGTTGAAGTAGCGGACCCTCTTTACACGATCGCCTGATCCGCCTATCTTGCGCCGCCCCTTTTGGCCCCGGGGTTCAGCGGAGACCAGGCTTCATGCAGACCTTCAAGACGTCGATTTCGCGCGCCCTTTCGGCCCTCGGCGCCGCCGCCCTCGCCCTGCTCCTGCCCGCCGCCGCGCGGGCGGACGAAGCGCGCCTGGTGCTTCCCGACCTCGGCGGCGTGCAGTTCCTGGGGATGAGCGGCCGCTCGCTCCTCCTCCTGGGCCTCCTGGTGTGCGCTCTGGGCGGCGTCTTCGGCCTGGTCGTGTACCGGCAGCTCAAGAGCCTCCCGGTGCACCGCTCCATGCTCGAGGTGAGCGAGCTGATCTACGAGACCTGCAAGACGTATCTGATCACGCAGGGCAAGTTCATCCTCATCCTCGAGGCCTTCATCGGCGCGATCATGGTGGTCTACTTCGGGTGGCTGCGGCATTTCGATGCCATCAAGGTGATCGCCATCCTGATCTTCAGCCTGCTCGGCATCGGCGGCAGCTACGGGGTGGCGTGGTTCGGGATCCGGGTCAATACCTTCGCCAACTCCCGCACCGCCTTCGCCGCGCTGCGCGGCAAGCCGTTCCCGACCTATGCCATCCCGCTCAAGGCGGGCATGAGCATCGGCACCATGCTCATCTCCACCGAGCTGGTGATGATGCTCTGCATCCTCCTCTTCGTCCCCCGCGACTACGCCGGCCCCTGCTTCATCGGATTCGCCATCGGCGAGTCGCTGGGCGCCTCGGCGCTGCGCATCGCGGGCGGCATCTTCACCAAGATCGCCGACATCGGCAGCGATCTGATGAAGATCGTCTTCAACATCAAGGAGGACGACGCGCGCAATCCGGGCGTCATCGCGGACTGCACCGGCGACAACGCGGGCGACTCGGTCGGCCCCACCGCGGACGGTTTCGAGACCTACGGCGTCACCGGCGTCGCGCTGATCAGCTTCATCCTGCTGGCCGTGAGCGATTCGACGGTGCAGGTGCAGCTGCTGGTGTGGATCTTCGCGATGCGCATCCTGATGATCGTCACCTCGGTCGCCTCCTACCTGGTCAACGAAGCCATCGCGCGCGCCCGCTACCGCGAGGCGGACCGGATGAACTTCGAGGCGCCGCTCACCTCGCTGGTCTGGCTGACGAGCTTCGTCTCCATCGCCGTCACCTTCGTCGCCAGCTACGTGCTCATCCCCAATCTGGGCGGCGACTCGTCCCTGTGGTGGAAGCTGTCCCTGATCATCACCTGCGGCACGCTGGCGGGCGCAGTCATTCCCGAGCTGGTCAAGGTGTTCACCTCCACCGAGTCGGCCCACGTGCGCGAGGTGGTGACCGCCTCGCGCGAGGGCGGCGCCTCGCTGAACGTCCTCGCCGGGCTCACGGCGGGCAATTTCAGCGCGTTCTGGATGGGAATCGCCATCGCGGCGCTGATGGGCATCGGGTTCGCGGTGTCACTCCAGCTCCCGCCCGGCTTGATGCTCGCCCCGGCGGTGTTCGCCTTCGGCCTCATCGCGTTCGGTTTCCTCGGCATGGGCCCGGTGACCATCGCCGTCGACTCTTACGGCCCGGTGACCGACAACGCGCAGAGCGTCTTCGAGCTGTCGGTGATCGAGACGCAGCCCGGCATCAAGCAGGAGCTGAAGAAGGACTTCGGATTCGACGTCGACTTCGAGCGCGCCAAGCACTACCTGGAGGAGAACGACGGCGCGGGCAACACCTTCAAGGCCACCGCCAAGCCGGTCTTGATCGGGACCGCCGTGGTCGGGGCGACCACCATGATCTTCAGCATCATCATGGTGCTCACCGACGGGCTGAAGGCGAACATGCAGTTCCTCACCATCCTGCACGCGCCCTTCCTCCTGGGGCTCATCACCGGCGGCGCCGTCATCTACTGGTTCACCGGCGCCTCCATCCAGGCGGTCTCCACCGGCGCCTACCGGGCGGTCGAGTTCATCAAGGCGAACATCAAGCTGGACAGCGCGGAGAAAGCGTCCATCGCCGACTCGAAGAAGGTGGTGGAGATCTGCACGCAATACGCGCAGCGCGGGATGTGGAACATCTTCCTCACCGTCTTCTTCATCACCCTCGCCTTCGCCTGCCTCGAGTCGTACTTCTTCATCGGCTACCTCATCTCCATCGCCATCTTCGGCCTGTACCAGGCCATCTTCATGGCCGACGCGGGCGGCGCCTGGGACAACGCCAAGAAGGTGGTGGAGGTCGAGCTGAAGGCGAAGGGCACGCCGCTGCACGCCGCCAGCGTGGTCGGCGATACCGTCGGCGACCCTTTCAAGGACACCTCCAGCGTGGCGATGAACCCGATCATCAAGTTCACCACCCTCTTCGGGCTGCTCGCCGTGGAGCTGGCGACCGAGTTACAGAACTCGACCCGCTGGACGCTCGCCGCAGTGTTCTTCGCCGCGGCGCTGGTGTTCGTCTGGCGGTCGTTCTACGGCATGCGCATCCAGGCAGGGGTGAAGGAACAGCGGGCGCGCCAGGCGCAGGCCGCCTGATCCCGCGAGCGGCGAGCCGACGATGGACGACGCGCAGCGAGTCGAAGGCCAGCTGCACCGGCTGCCCATCTTCCCGCTCCCGGGCGCGGTGCTCTTGCCGTTCGGGCTGATCCCGCTGCACGTCTTCGAGCCGCGCTACCGCACGATGCTCCGCGATTGCCAGGCCGGGGCTGGCGTCCTGGCGCTGGCCAACATCCCGGCCGAAGCGCTGCGCGAGCGGCGGCACCCGCCCGGAGTGTTGCCGGTGATCGGCGCCGGGATCCTGGCCCGCGTCGATCCGCTCCCCGACGGGCGCTCGAACATCGTGCTGCGCGGCGTCCTGCGCGCGCGCATCGTCGAGGAGCTGCCCGCCCAGGAACCCTACCGGCTGGTGCGCGCGGAGCGGCTGGCCGAACCGGAGGCGGACGCGGCTGACCTGGCACGTTCCGCGGAGCAGCTGCGGCAGCTGGTGCTCGCGCTGTGCGCCCGCCGTCCCGGCGCGCCGGCCACCGCCCTGGC
This sequence comes from Myxococcales bacterium, assembly GCA_035635335.1. Classification (GTDB taxonomy): domain Bacteria; phylum Myxococcota; class Myxococcia; order Myxococcales; family 40CM-4-68-19; genus VBKO01. The sequence continues at coordinate 43,447 of DASQBG010000069.1, forward strand.
GCAAATGGCCGCGAACAAGTCGCTGCCCGGGGAGCTGGCGGACGCCGTCGGCGCCATGGTCATCGAATCGCCCCACGACCGGCAGCAGCTGCTGGAGACCGCCTCCGCCGGGGAGCGCCTGCGCCGCGTGGCGCAGTACGTCGCAGACACGCTGGCGCAGACGCAGCCCAGCCAGGATACTCTGCCCAACTGACCATGCGCAGAATTCCCGAAGCCGTCGTGCTCGCACTCGCGGTCGCTTCCGCCGGCTGCCCCGACTCGCTCGGGCAGCGCTGCCCTCCCACCAGCCTGCCCTCGGGCAACTTCGAGCTGTCCCTGACCCTGCAGCACACGGCCGACGAGTGCGTCGTGACCCGCAACCCCGACGGCGGGCCGCCCCCCGCGGACGGATCGATCGTCCCTCCCTTGCAGAGGGTGCAATCGACGCTTTGCGCGGGCAACGCGGACGCGGGCGCCACCGTCTACCTGGTGGTGGCGAACAGCGACGTCATCCGGCAGAGCCCGCTCGAGGCCGACGGCGGCTTCACCTTCGTCTCGCCGCCGCTGATCGGGGCGCAGACGCTGTGCGGGTGCACGGCAGACGTGAACGAGAACATCAGCGGCACGCTGGTGGGCGGAGGCACCACCGGGTTCACGCTGGGTTCCGATGGCGGCCTGGTCCCGCAGCCAACCGGGATGGACGGCATGGTGCTGCAGACGCTGACCACCGCCGACGCCGGCGCCTGCCTCTGTTCCATCCCGTGCGCCGAGCACTACACGCTGACGGGGACGCTGAATCGATGACGCGTCCCGCGGTCGTCCTCTTCTCGGGCGGCCTCGACTCCTCCACCTGCCTGGCCATCGCGCGCGAGGAGGGCTTCGCGCCGCACGCCCTGGCGGTGCGCTACGGCCAGCGGCACGCGCACGAGCTGCGCGCGGCGGAACGCGTCGCGGCGGCTGCAGGCGTTCCGCTCAAGGTGGTCGAGCTGGACCTGCGCGCCATCGGCGGCTCGGCCCTGACGGGCGAGCTCCCGGTACCGAAGGACGCTCCTCCGGGGCAGGGAATCCCGGTCACCTACGTCCCGGCGCGCAACACGGTGCTGCTCGCGCTCGCGCTGGGGCACGCGGAAGTGCTCGGCGCACAAGACCTGTACATCGGCGTGAACGCGATCGACTACTCCGGCTACCCCGACTGCCGGCCGGCGTTCGTGCGGGCCTTCGAGGCGCTCGCCAACGTCGCCACCGCGGCGGCGGTTGAAGGCCGTGCGCGGTACACGGTGCACGCGCCCCTCCTGCAACTCTCCAAGGCCGAGATCATCCGACTCGGGACCCGGCTGGGGGTTCCGTATGGGCTCACCCATTCGTGCTATGACCCCGACCTCGAGGGGCGCGCCTGCGGCCGCTGCGATTCGTGCCGGCTCAGGCGACAGGGCTTCGCGGAAGCGGGCGTGCCCGATCCCACGCTGTACGCCTGAAATCGAGGTCTCCCATGCGCATTCCGCTGCTCGTTCTCGCCCTCGCCCTGCCGGCGTTCGCGCAGGAGCACGTCCACGGCTCCGGGTCCGACAAGGACGCCAAGGTGCCCGTCAACCAGAAGCATGCGCTCGACCCGCAGGCGCCCCGGCCCAAGGGACAGAAGGTCTCGCTGAAGGCCGACGGGGGCGAGGCCAAGGCGTACGTGGCGAAGCCCAGGGCGAAGCCGAGAGGGGCAATCCTGCTGCTCCACGAGTGGTGGGGGCTGAACGACTGGGTCAAGTCGATGGCCGACCGGCTCGCCGGCGAGGGATACCTCGCGCTCGCCGTCGACCTCTACAAGGGGAAAGTGACCGCCGACGCGAAGGAGGCCGGCGCGCTGATGGGGCAGAAGGACGAGAAATGGGGCGACGCCGTCGAGGAGGCGGGGCTCGAGTGGCTCAAGGCGAACGCGGGCGGCGCGAAGGTCGCCACGCTGGGTTGGTGCATGGGAGGCGGCGAGTCGCTGAAGGCGTCGCTGAACGACCCGAAGGACGTGGACGCGACGGTCATGTACTACGGGATGCCGATCACGGACGTGAGCCGGCTCAAGACGCTGCGCGGTCCGGTGCTCGGCATCTGGGCCAACCAGGACGGCTGGATCACGCCGGACAAGGTGAAGGCGTTCGACGACGCCCTGACCCAGGCCGGGGTGAAGCACGAGTTCCACGCGTACGACGCGGACCACGCCTTCGCCAACCCGTCCGGCGGCAAGTACAACGGCCCCGCCGCCGCCGACGCCTGGCAGAAGACCCGCACCTTCCTCGCCAAGAACCTCTGAAAAATGGTTTCACGCAGAGCCCGCTGAGGACGCAGAGTTACTTCTTGGGTGTACTCCGATCGAGCTTGCGCGCCCGAGCCGCCACATCCACAACCTCTGCGATCTCTGCGCGCTCTGCGTGAACCGCAGTTTCGGTCAGGCGGGCTGGGGGCGGCGGGGGAGTTGGCGCAAGGTGCCGTAGTAGCGGACGGCGGCTTCGCCGGCGCGCTGGATGTCCTTGTTGTTCAGCCAGGCGCTGACGGGAGCGGCGACCACCGGGAGCACGCGCCCCAGCGAGGCGAGGCCGCG
>DASQBG010000070.1:0-14396 GCA_035635335.1 Myxococcales bacterium
TGCACGCCAGCCTGTGGATGGTTTGTGGTTCACGAGGGAGGTGGATGTGGGAGACCTGTGGACTCGATCGCCATCCCCGCAATGAATCAGGCTGTGAACTGACCAGTAGCTGTACGTACCGTCCACATTGCGCACGGCCCCTGACGCGACGAGGACGAAAAGCTGTTTCACGCAGAGCCCGCAGAGATCGCAGAGGATCAGATCTCAAAAAAAACCTCTGCGCCCTCTGCGAGCTCTGCGTGAACCGTTTTTTTTACCGCAGCTCGGCGGCTGAGGACCGTACGGCGGGAATGCAGGTGGTCAGGCCCGTTTCGCAGCGCAGCAATGCCGTGGCCGTGTTGCTGTCGGGGGGGAGAGCGAGGGAGGCCTGGGTGGTGGGGATGGGGGCCAGGTTTCGCTGGCGGAGCTGCTCGTCGACCGAGCGGACCTCGGTGGTGGAGAGCGTTTCGAATTCGGCCTCCACCTCGGACAGCTCGCGCCGGAGCACTTCGATCCGGTCCAGCTGGTACTTCGCCGGCGAGCCCTCCCACTGCGTGAACGCTCCGTAGAGGAGGTCGGCGTGCTCGCGGATGCGCTCCTCGCCGGTGATCGCGCCGCCCTCCTTGGTGGCGACGATCTTCTTCTTCACCTCTTGCAGGCGCCCGGAGAGCGCCCGCAGGCGCGGCCCCAGCTCGTCGCCCTGCGGCAGCGCCCCCGTCCGGGCCTCGATCGCGCCGCGCGCCCCGTCGATGCGGTCCACCAGCGAGCTCATGTCGCCGAACAGCGCGTGCACGCGCATGCCCGCGTCGAAGTTCGCCCTGCGCTCCGCGACGCCGTACGGCGCGCGCCGATCGACGGCGATGTCCAGCTTCGTCTCGAGCACCTGCGCGCCCTTGGTGAGCCTGACCGTGTACGTGCCGGGCGGCACGCGCGGCCCTTGCGAGGCGTTGAAGGCGAGCTGCGCGGCGCGCGGCACTCGCGGGGCGGGCATGCGCATCGTCCACGACACGCGGTTGAGTCCCCGCCGCTTGGTGGCAGGGACCGTGTCGACCACCTTTCCCTGCGCGTCGATCACCTCGAGCCGGATGGGTCCGAAGAGGTGGCGCGTGCGCTGGTAGTAGGTGATCACGGCGCCGCCGGCGGGGTTCTCGCCCGTGAAGCTCGCGTCACCCTCGGAGAAGCCGCCCTGCGCCGGCATCCGCTGCTGCGGGTGGCGCCCGGGCAGGAAGGCGGCGTCTCGCGACAACAGATCTGGAGTCAGCGACCGCAGCGGACTCAAGTCGTCGATGACCCACAGGCCCCGCCCATGGGTCGCCATCACCAGATCCCCGTCCCGCTGCTGGAGCGCCAGATCGCGCACCGCCACGGCCGGGAAACCGCCTCCCTTGAACTCGGCCCACTGCTTGCCGCCGTCGAGCGAGATCCAGAGGCCGACCTCCGTCCCCAGGAACAGGAGCTGCGGCCGGACCGCGTCCTCCCTCACCACGTGGGCGTAGCCTCGCACTCCCTGCTGCGGAGAGACGATCCGCGCCCAGGTCTTCCCGTAATCGGCCGTGCGATAGACCCACGGAGACATGTCCCCAAAGCTGTGCCGGTCGAAAGCGGCGTAGGCGGTGCCGGCGTGGTGGCGGCTCGCCTCGATCCAGCTCACCCAGGAGCCGGGAGGCAGAGCCTGCACGTTGCGCGTGAGGTTGCTCCACGACTTTCCACCGTCGCGCGTGAGCTGGACGTTGCCGTCGTCCGTACCCACCCAGACGACGTCGGGGTCGAAGCGCGACTCGCTGACCGCGTAGATGGTCGTGTGCATCTCGGCGGCGGAGTTGTCCACCGTCACGCCGCCTGACTGCTCCTGCTTCTGTTTTTCCGGGTCGTTGGTGGTCAAGTCGGGCGAGATGCGCTCCCAGTTGTCGCCCTTGTCCCGCGACCGGAAGAGGAACTGCGCCCCGATGTAGAGGGTGCCCTTCTGCGTCGGGCTCACCGCGATCGGCGTGTTCCAGTTGAAGCGCAGCTTCTCGTGGTATCCGGCCTTGGGCTGGATGTCGCGGCTCGCGAGCGTGCGGCGGTCGACGCGTCCGATGTACCCGCCCTGGAACTCGGCGTAGATCGCGCTCGGGTCGGCCGGGTCCTGCCAGGTCCAGAACCCATCGCCGTTGTAGACGTTCTCCCAGCGGCTGTTCGAGATCCCGCCCGGATATGCCGAGTCGCCCACCCAGGAGCTGTTGTCCTGCAGTCCGCCGTACACCTGGTATGGGTCCTTGTCGTCGACGCTCACGTGATAGAACTGCGAGACGGGCAGGTTGGCCGCCTTCCACCAGCGGCTGCCGCCGTCGTACGAGATCCACAGGCCCCCGTCGTCGCCGCCCACCACGTGCTTGGGATTGTCCGGATCGACCCACACGTCGTGCCAATCGCCGTGTGAGCGGCCGCCGCTCTGGGCGAAGCTGCGCCCGCCGTCCTCGCTGACGATCAGGTTGAGGTCCGGCTTGTAGACGCGGTCCGGGTTGGTCGGGTCCACTACCAGGCGCGCGAAGTAGAACGGGCGCCACACCATCATCTGGCTCTTGTCGCGCGCCTCCCACGTCTTGCCGCCGTCGGCCGATCGGTACAGCGCGGAGTCCTTGGACTCGACCAACGCGTAGACCACGTTCCCGTTCGAAGGAGCCACGGCGACTTCCACGCGTCCCCACGGCTTGGGCGGAAGCCCGCCGGCGGCGAGCTCGGTCCAGGTCGCGCCGCCGTCCGCCGAGCGATACAGGCCGCTGCCGCTCGGCGCGTCAGGGCCGTCTCCGCCGGACCGGAACGTCCAGCCCTTGCGGCGGAAATCCCACAAGCCGGCGAACACCACATTCGGATCCTTGGGATCCATCGACAGGCCCGAGCATCCGGTCGAGTAGTTGTGTCCGGTCAGGATCAGGTCCCAGGTGCGGCCACCGTCGGTCGTCTTGTAGAGCCCGCGGTCGGGGCTGTCGCTCCACAGCTTTCCCGGGACGCACGCGTACACGACGTTGCCGTTCTTCGGGTGCACCAGGATGCGCGCGATCCGCTCCGAACGGGGCAGGCCCATGTTCGCCCAGGTCTCGCCGCCGTCGGTCGACTTGTAGATGCCGTCGCCGATCGAGACGGAGTTGCGCGTCCACGATTCGCCGGTGCCCACCCAGACCGTCTGCGGATGGGTCGGATCGATCGCGACGGCGCCGATGGATTGCACCGGCGCCTTGTCGAAGACGGGCCGGAAGGTCGTCCCTCCGTCGCCCGACTTCCACACGCCCCCGCTCGCGGCGCCCACGTAGATGGTGGTCCTGCCCTCCTCGTTGCGCGCGGCGACGGCGGCGATCCGGCCGCTCATCGTCGCCGAGCCGATGTTGCGAGAGTTGAGACCAGAGATGACGCCGGAATCCAGGACCTCCGCCCGGCGGGCGGCCGGGGCCGGCGGCACGGCGGCCGCCTTCTGCGCGGTCGTGGGGCCCGCCAACACGGCGCGGCCGACCGGCCCGGCGGGAAAGCGGAAGAGCGCGTCGTCAGCATCCACGTTCGGCTCGGCGCGCTCGATGGTCAGACGGAAGTTGCGCGGCTTCCCTTTCTCGCCCGACTCGACGGAGAACGGGAACCAGACCCCCGCGACCTGCTCGTACGCTCCCAGATCCGTCTCGTTGATGCGCTCCACGCCGCGGACCTTGCTCTCGGTCACGATGCGGATCTCGAGGAAATAGTCCGGGTCGAGGAAGACGTACTGCACGTCGCCGTCCTTCCGCGTGACCCGCAGCTTGTGCGCCGGCGTCCCGTCGAGGTCGTCGGTGCCGAGGTACTCGATGCGGTGCCCCTTCTCGGCGGCAGCCGCGAGGGGGCCGCCGATCTCGGCATTGCGCTGCAGGTCCTTGGCCTCGTCCGCGGAGGTGCGGTGCGCATCGCGCCGTCCCGAGAACGGTTGCACCTCCCAGCCGTCGCGGCCGTCGAAGGCGTCCACGGCGGTGAGCCCCTGCAGAGAGACCTCCGTGCGCACCATCCCGGGGCGCTTCTGCAGGGCCGCCCATCGGGCGTCGATCTTGTTGTCGCCGAAGGTGAACGAGGCTGCCCCCGTCAGCCGCAGCGATCGAACGGCGGCGAGCTTCGCCGCGCCGCCCCGCGCCTGCAGATTGCGAGCGACGACCTCGTCGACGGTCAAAGCGCGCGCTGCGCCCGCCTCGAGGAGAGCTCCTGCGAGAAGCAGCCCGATCCCGTAGCGCATCATCTCCTCCCGGAAAAAAGCGAGCCATGATGGCCGAAGAGCGCCCTCGCTCCAGGCGTGCGGGCAGATCTGGAGCGCGGCAGGGCCCTTACGCCCGGGAAGCGCAGTTGTTTCAAAGCAGATGGCTGGTCGATGAGGCCGCGGCCGCGCGCTATCCCTTGTTCGTCTGCACGACGGGCGGCAGCGAATAGATGGTCCGCTCGGTCGCGTCCCGCTCCTGCTCGCTCTGCTCCGGGTAGCGGCAGACCTTCTCCGGGATGTTGCTGCCGGGGGGCCGCTCCCACACGCAGACGAGCTTGGCTTCGTCCTTCTTGTCCTGCTCCGCCGCCGCCTTGGCCTCGGCGGACTGGGGCGCCGTCGAGGACTGCGGCTTCGCCTGCTTGGACCCCCCGGCGCAAGCCATCAACGCCGTCACGGATGCCATCGCGATCGCTTTCATCACCGGTGTGCTCCTTCGTTGGCGTGCAAAGATAGCAGTGGACCGCCGGCAGGCAAGCGAGGGCACTTCCGTCCCGCAAAAGACGGATGCTTTCCGCGCCATTTCACCTGACATCGGCCCTGCGATGTCCGATTTCCAGCGCCGTCGCCATCTTCCGACCCTGCCACTTGCAACCATCCGCGTCGCCGCGGCTTGCATTTCGCACGGCGCGCACGCAGCAACCGTCGCCAGAACCGCACAAGCGGCGGAGCCGTCTCCGGCACGGCGGATGCACTGCACCGCGGCATGATCGATCTGCTGCTCGTGCTGGCCAGCGTCGCGTTCTTCGCGGGCTCATGGGCGTACGTGCGTTTCTGCGCTCGGCTGGGAGGTGCGCCGTGAGCCTCGAATACGGGATCGGGCTCGCGCTCGCCGTGCTCCTGACCATCTACCTCGGCTACGCGCTGCTCTGGCCGGAACGGTTCTGACATGACTGCCATCGGATGGATGCAGATCGCGCTTTTTTCCCTGGTGGTGCTCGCCCTGACGCGCCCCCTGGGCGCGTACATGTTCCGCGTGTTCGAAGGGACTCGGCAGCCGCTCCCCGCCGTGCTGGGCCGCGCCGAGCGGATCCTGTACCGCCTCTCCGGCGTCGATCCGGCGCGCGAGCAGACCTGGCCCGTGTACGCCTTCTCGCTGCTCGCCTTCAGCCTGTTCGGATTGCTCGGCACGTACGGCATCGAGCGCCTGCAGCACCTGCTTCCGTTCAACCCGCAGCACCTCGGGCCGGTCGAGCCGGCGCTCGCGTTCAATACCGCGGCGAGCTTCACCACCAACACGAACTGGCAGGCGTACACGCCCGAGTCGACCATGGGCTACTTGACCCAGATGGCCGGGCTCGCCTGGCACAACTTCACCTCGGCCGCGGCCGGCATCGCCGTCGCGCTGGCGCTCGCGCGCGGATTCACGCGCACGGCCGGGACCGCCGGCGGCAAGACCATCGGCAACTTCTGGGTCGACCTGGTGCGCGCCACGGTCTACGTCCTGCTGCCGATCTCGTTCGTTTACGCGCTGTTCCTGGCCTCTCAGGGCGTGTTGCAGAACCTGTCGCCCTACCGGGAGCTGATCACGCTCGAGGGCGCCAAGCAGGTGCTCGCCATGGGACCCACCGCCTCGCAGGAGGCGATCAAGATGCTGGGCACCAACGGCGGCGGGTTCTTCAACGCGAACAGCGCGCACCCGTTCGAGAACCCGACGCCGCTGACCAATTTCGTGCAGCTGGTGTCGATCTTCGCCATCCCGGCGGGGCTCACCTACACGTATGGCCGGATGGCCCGGAGCCAGCGGCAGGGCTGGGCCATCCTCGCCGCAATGGCTGTGCTGTTCTTCGCCGGTGTGCTCGGCACGTACGCCTCGGAGGCGCAAGCGAACCCGGCGCTGCGGAACATCGCCGGCCTGCAGCAGGGCGCGGCCAACCTCGAAGGAAAGGAGACCCGATTCGGGGTGGCGGCGTCGGCGCTGTTCGCGACCGTCACCACCGACGCCTCCTGTGGCGCGGTGAACTCGATGCACGACAGCTTCACGCCCCTCGGCGGGCTGGTGCCGCTCGTCAACATCCAGCTCGGCGAGGTGATCTTCGGCGGGGTGGGGGCTGGCCTGTACGGCATGCTGGTGTTCGTCCTGCTGACCGTCTTCATCGCCGGCCTGATGGTCGGGCGCACGCCCGAGTACCTCGGGAAGAAGATCGAGGCCCGCGAGATGAAGCTCGCGATGCTCTACGTGCTCATCTTCCCGCTCATCATCCTGAGCTTCTCCGCCTGGGCGTCGGTGGTCCCGTACGGCACCTCCTCCATCGCGAACCCGGGCCCGCACGGCCTCTCGGAGATCCTCTACGCGTTCTCCAGCGGAGCGGGGAACAACGGGTCGGCATTCGCCGGGCTGAACGCGAACACGCGTTTTTACAACCTGGCGCTCGGCGCCGACATGCTCATCGGGCGGTTCCTGATGATCGTTCCCGCGCTCGGCATCGCCGGGTCGATGGTGGACAAGAAGGTCATCCCGGCGGGGCCGGGCACCTTCCCGACCAACGGCGCGCTGTTCGTCGCGCTGCTCGTCGCGGTGGTGTTGATCGTCGGCGCGCTGACGTTCTTCCCTGCCCTTTCGCTGGGCCCGCTGGTGGAGCACTTCGCCGGACGGGCCGGGAGGCTGTTCTGAAATGGCCGCCAAAGCAAGACAGCTGGCGCTCTTCGACCGTGGCATCGTCTGGTCCGCTGCGCTGGACAGCCTGCGCAAGCTCGCGCCGCGGCGGGTGGCGAAGAACCCGGTCATGTTCGTGGTCGAGATCGGCAGCGTGCTGACCACGGCCATCTGGCTGCGCGATCTGACCGCTCCGCCGCCCGGAGCGGCGCCCCGCTGGTTCACGCTCGCCGTCTCGCTCTGGCTCTGGTTCACGGTGATCTTCGCCAACTTCGCCGAGGCGGTGGCCGAAGGGAGAGGCAAGGCGCAAGCGGACGCGCTGCGCCGCATGCGCCAGGAGACGGTCGCGCGGAAGGTGCGCACCTGGCCGGCGCCGGAGGACGTCATCCCCCTCGCCAACGAGGAAATGATTCCCGCCTCGCGGCTGAAGAAGGACGACCTGGTGGTCGTCGAGACGAACCAGCTCATCCCCGGCGACGGCGAGGTGATCCAGGGCATCGCCTCGGTCGACGAGTCGGCCATCACCGGCGAGTCGGCGCCCGTCATCCGCGAGAGCGGTGGCGATCGCTCGGCGGTGACGGGCGGCACCAAGGTGCTCTCCGACCGGATCGTGGTGCGGATCACTTCCAACCCGGGCGAGTCGTTCCTCGACCGCATGATCGCGCTGGTCGAAGGGGCGGCGCGGCAGAAGACGCCGAACGAGATCGCGCTCCATATCCTCCTGGTGGGGCTCACCATCATCTTCCTCTTTGCTTGCGTCACCCTGGTGCCGCTCGGCCTCTACTCGGGCATCGGGCTGGGAGCGACGGCCGTGGTCGCGCTCCTCGTCTGCTTGATTCCCACCACCATCGGCGGGCTGCTCTCGGCCATCGGCATCGCCGGCATGGACCGCCTCCTGCGCAAGAACGTGCTGGCCATGAGTGGCAGAGCCGTCGAGGCGGCCGGCGACGTGGACACGCTGCTGCTCGACAAGACCGGCACCATCACGCTCGGCAACCGGCTGGCGACCGACATCCTCCCTGCCCCAGGGGTCAGCGCCGCCGAGTTGGCGGACGCGGCGCACCTCGCGAGCCTGGCCGACGAGACGCCGGAGGGCCGGTCCATCGTCGTGCTGCTCAAGGAGCGGTACGGGTTGCGCGGACGGGAGACCAAGGGAATCGCCCACTTCATCGCCTTCAGTGCGCAGACGCGGATGAGCGGCGCCGACCTGGCCGGCAGGGTGATCCGCAAGGGCGCGGTGGACGCGGTGGCTGCGCACGTCCAGCGGAGCGGCGGGAAGACTCCCGACGAGGTGGTGCAGGCGGCCTGGCGCATCGGCGACGCGGGAGGCACGCCGCTCGCGGTTTCCGACGGCGCCCGGGTGCTGGGGCTGATCCACCTCAAGGACGTGGTCAAAGGGGGCATCGCGGAGCGCTTCGCCCGGTTCCGCGCGATGGGCATCCGGACGGTGATGATCACCGGCGACAACCCGCGCACCGCGGCAGCCATCGCCAAGGAATCGGGAGTCGACGACTACCTGGCAGAGGCGACGCCCGAGGCGAAGATGCGCCTCATCCGGGAGGAGCAAGCGAAAGGGAAGCTGGTCGCCATGACTGGCGACGGAACGAACGACGCCCCTGCCCTTGCGCAGGCCGACGTGGGCGTGGCCATGAACACAGGGACGCAGGCCGCGAAGGAAGCCGGCAACATGGTGGACCTCGATTCCGACCCGACCAAGCTGCTCGAGGTGGTCGAGGTCGGCAAGCAGCTCCTCATGACGCGCGGCACCTTGACCACGTTCTCGATCGCGAACGACGTGGCCAAGTACTTCGCCATCCTTCCGGCGTTGTTCGTCGGAGTATTCCCGGAGCTGAAGCCGCTCGACGTGATGCGGCTCGCCTCCCCCTACAGCGCCATCCTCTCCGCGGTCATCTTCAACGCCATCATCATCATCCTGCTCATCCCGCTGGCGCTGCGGGGCGTCCGGTACCGGCCCCTCGGCGCGTCGGCGCTGCTGCGCCGCTCGCTGCTCGTCTACGGCGTCGGCGGCGTGATCGCGCCGTTCGTCGGCATCAAAGCAATCGACCTGGCCCTGGCCGCGATCGGTCTCGCGTAGGAGGTCCGCATGCCTCGCAAAGAGCTGCTCGTCGCCATCCGCGCCACCCTGGTCACTCTGGTCCTCACCGGGGTCGCGTACCCGCTGCTCACCACCGGCGTGGCCCTCGCGCTGTTTCCAGGCCGGGCGCGCGGCAGCCTCGTCACCGACGAGCAAGGGCGCGTGGTCGGGTCCGAGCTGATCGCGCAGCCGTTCGCCACGGCGCCCTACCTGCAGCCGCGCCCCTCCGCCGCGGGCGAGAAGGGCTACGACGCGAGCGCGTCGGGCGGCTCGAACCTGGGGCCCACCTCCAAGGCGCTGCGCGACCGGGCCGTCAAGGAGGTCCAGCGGCTGCAGCAGGAGAACCCGGACGCGCAAGGCCCGATCCCCGCGGAGCTCGTGACCGCTTCCGCCAGCGGCCTCGACCCCCACCTCTCGCCGGAGGCCGCTTTGTGGCAAGCTCCGCGCGTCGCGCACGCGAGGGGCGTCGCTCCCGAACGCGTGCGCGCGGTGATCGAGGCGAATGTGGAGGGAAGGGACCTCTTGGTGCTCGGCGAGCCGCGCGTGAACGTGCTGCTGCTGAACCTGGCGCTGGACCGCCTCTTCGGCCGGCCGCCGCCGCTTGCCAGCCGCCGCGAGTAGGTCGCTCTGCCCTTTTCCCAGCGCGGCCTTTATGGGATCCGTTGGCGCGAAAGGAAGGACGCGCCTTCGGCATGAGCATTCCCGAGCGGAAGACGGGCCGCCGCCCGGAAGACTTTCTCGAGCTGGTCGAGCGGGGCCGCCGCGGGCGGCTCAAGCTGTATGTCGGCTTCGCAGCCGGGGTGGGCAAGACGTACCGCATGCTGCAGGAAGCGCACGACCTGCGCCGCCGGGGCGTCGACGTGGTGGTCGCGTACATCGAGACGCATGGGCGCGCCGAGACGGCCGCGCTCGTCGAGGGCCTCGAGGTGGTGCCGCGCAATCGCATCGAGTATCGCGGCGTGCCGATCGAGGAGATGGACGTCGACGCGGTGGTGCGGCGCAGGCCCCAGATCGCGGTCGTCGACGAGATCCCGCACACCAACGTCCCCGGGTCCGTCAACCGCAAGCGCTGGCAGGACGTGCTGGCGCTGCTCGACGCGGGAATCAACGTGCTCGGCGCGCTCAACGTACAGCACCTCGAGTCGCTGAACGGGCTGATCGAGCGCGTCACCGGCGTCTCGGTGCGCGAGACGGTGCCGGACAGCTTCCTCAAGCAGGCCGACCAGGTCGTGAACCTCGATCTCGCGGTCGAGGACCTGCAGGAGCGCCTGCAGCAGGGAAAGATCTACGCGCCCGAGAAAATCTCCTGGGCGCTGGAGAACTTCTTCAAGGACGCGAACCTGGCCACACTGCGCGAGCTGGCGTTGCGCGAGGTGGCAGAGAGCCTCGACCGCGCGGGGGCCCGCGCAGCGCCGGAGCAGAAGGGGAACACCTCGGGGCGGGTCATGGTGTGCCTGGCCTCGAATCCGCCGCGCGCCAAGACGCTGCTCTCGCGGGGCTCGCGTATGGCGGGGCGCCTCAACACCGACTGGTTCGTGGTGTACGTCGAGACGCCGCAGGAGGCGCCCCACCTGATCGACTCCGAGGCGCAGCGCCACCTCCTGCAGAACATCGAGAAGGCCAAGGAGCTGGGCGCGGAGGTGGTGCGCCTCAAATCGACGGACCCTGCGCAGGCGATCCTCGATTTCGCGCGTACCCACGGCGTGGCGAACGTCATCGTCGGGCGCTCGTTGCAGCCCTGGTGGAAACAGGTGCTGTTCAGCTCGGTGCCCGTCACGCTGCTCCGGGAGGTGCGCGATGCCGACCTGCACGTGGTCGCCTTCGAGGACGAGCGGTGACGCTCCGGACCAAGCTGCTCCTCTCCCAGGCGCCGCTCGCGCTGGTGCTGACGCTTCTCGGAATCGTCTCGCTGCGCACGCTCGGCGACCTGGGGCGCAGCTCGCAGCTCATCCTGCAGCACAACTACCGCAGCGTGCTCGCGGCGGAGCGCATGAAGGAGGCGCTGGAGCGGGTCGACCGCGCACCGGTCTACCGCGCGCTGGGCCGCCTGGACGACTCCGAGGCGCAGCCAGCTCCGAACATCAATGCGTTCGAGGACGAGCTGGGCGTGCAGGAGCGGAACATCACCGAGCCGGGCGAGGCCGACGCCACCCAGGCGCTGCGCGGCGAGTGGACGAGGTACCTGGAGGACTTTCGCGCCACCCAGAGGCTCCAGGACCCGGCCGCGTTGCGCGAGCGGTACTCCGCCGTCCTGGAACCCGGCTTCCTGCGGGTGAAGCGCGCCGCCGACCGCATCCTCGCGATCAACCAGGACGCGATGGTGCGCAAGAGCGACCAGGCGCGGCGCGCGGCCGAGACCAGCCGCTCCCTCGTGGTCCTGGCGACGCTCGCCGCGCTTGCGGTGGGCCTCTTCGCCTCGGCCTCGCTCACCGCGCGCTCGCTGCGGCCCCTCTCGCGCCTGAGCATGGCGGTGCGGCGCATTGGCGAGGGCGACCTCGACGCGCGGGCGCGCATCGAGGGGAACGACGAGCTGGCGCAGGTCGGGCGCGAGCTGGACACCATGGCCGACCGGCTGCGCGAGTACCGCTCCAGCTCGCTGGGAGAGCTGCTCCAGGCGCAGCAGGCCTCCCAGGCCGCCATCGACAGCCTGCCCGACCCCGTGGTCGTGCTCGGGGTGGACGGGCGGATCCTCAACGTGAACCAAAGCGCGGAGACGCTGCTGCAGATCGGCGCCGGGGCGGATCCGCTCGCCCGCGTGCAGCCCGACGTGCGCGAGGCGATCGAGCGCGTCCGGCAGCACGTGGTCGGCGGCAGGGGCGCGTACGTGCCGCGGGGCCTCGACGACGCGCTGCGCGTGCTCACCTCTGGCGCGGAGCGGCGCCTGCTTCCGCGCGCCACCCCGCTCTACTCGGAGCAGGGCGCGGTGGTCGGCGCGACGATCGTGTTGCAGGACGTGACGCGCCTGCTCCGGTTCGACGAGCTGAAGAACGACCTGGTGGCGACGGTGGCGCACGAGTTCCGCACCCCGCTGACCTCGCTGCGCATGGCCATCCACATCCTGGTGGAGGGGACGGTCGGGCCGCTCACCGAGAAACAGGCCGACCTCCTCTACGCGGCGCGCGAGGATTGCGAGCGGCTGCAAGGAATCGTCGACGATCTGCTCGACTTGTCGCGCATCCAGGCGGGCAAGGTGGAGGTGTCGCCTACGCCGATCTCGTCGAAGGCGCTGGTCGAAGGGGCCGCGGCGGCGCGCGAGGCGAGCGCGCGCGAGGCCGGCGTATCGCTCCTGGCCGACATCGCCGAGCCCGTCCTGCCGGTGCTCGCGGACCCCGAGCGCGTGGCGCTGGTCTTCGACAACCTCCTCTCCAACGCAGTCCGCCACAGCCCGCCCGGCGGCCGGGTCGTGCTGCGCGCCGAGGCGGAGGGCGGGAAGGTGCGGTTCGAGGTGGCCGACCAGGGGTCGGGGATCCCTCCCGAGTACCGGGAGCGCGTCTTCGAGAAGTTCTTCCGCATCCCCGGAACCAAGGGCGAAGGGATCGGCCTGGGGCTCTACATCTCGCGCGAGATCGTGCGCGCCCACGGCGGCGACATGGGCGCCGACGGCGAGCCGGGGCGCGGCGCCCGCTTCTGGTTCACCCTTCCCGTCCCGGGCGCCGCCTCCACCGCTCCGCCCCGCCTCACCGGGTAGAGACAAACAGATCGCACCGTGTGCTCCGCGATCCGTGTCCTCAGCCTTCGTATTTCTTCCGCCTGCGCCACAGGGTGCTGGCGTCGATGCCCAGCACGCGCGCGGCCTCCTCCTGCACCGGGTGCCGCAAGAGCACGCGGAGGATGTGCTCGCGCTCGACCTCCTCCACCGTGTAGTCGCCGCCCAGCAGCGGCGCCGCCGACGCATGGGCCGCGATCCGCTCGGGGAACGCCTGCGGAGCCAGCACCTGGCCGCTGGAGAGGATCACCGCCCGCTCGATCGCGTTGCGCAGCTCGCGCACGTTGCCTGGCCACGAGTACGCGAGCAGGGCCTTGCCTGCCTCGGGTGAGAGCTCCGGAGTCGGCCGCCGCGCCGCGCGGGCGAAGAAGCCCAGGAAGCGGCGCGCCAGCGGCAGGATCTCGTCCGCCCGCTGGCGCAGCGGCGGAACCGTGACCTCGACCACGTTCAGGCGGAAGAGCAGGTCCTCCCGGAAGCGTCCTGTCTTCACGTCGGCATCGAGGTCGCGATTGGTCGCGGCCACCACGCGCACGTCGGCGGTCCGGGTGCGCGTCTCGCCCACGCGCTCGAATTGCCTGTCCTGCAGGAAGCGCAACAGCTTCGCCTGCAGGGCGGGGGGGATCTCACCCACCTCGTCGAGGAAGAGCGTCCCGCCTTCGGCGGCCTCCACCCGGCCGGGCTGATCGCGGACTGCTCCGGTGAAAGCGCCGTGCGCGTGCCCGAACAGCTCGCTCGCGAGCAGCTCTTCGGTGAGGGTGGGGCAGCTCACCACCGCGAACGGCCGTTCCTTGCGCCCGCTCCAGCCGTGCAGCGCGCGCGCCAGGACGCTCTTTCCGGTGCCGCTCTCCCCGCGGAGCAGCACCGGCACGTCGTGCGCGGCGGCCTTCTCCAGCACCTCGACCACGGCGCGCATCGGCGCGCTCGCGGAGGCCAGGTCCACCTCGGGCGCCGCGTCGGCGAGCAGGCCCTGCAGGTCCTGCAGCTTGCGCTGGAGGCCGCGTCGCCCTTCGGATTGCTCAAGGACGTGGCGGACCTGGGCCGGCGTGAACGGCTTGGGCAGGTAGTCGCGCGCCCCGCGGCGGATCGCCTCGACGGCGGTGTCGAAGGTCGCGTACGCGGTGATGATCACCACGTCCAGCCCCGGCCTCTCCGCCAGCAGCCTGGGCAGCAGGTCGAGACCGTTCCCGGCGCCGAGGCGCAGATCGAGAAAGGCGAGGTCGTGCGGCGCGCGAGAAAGGGCGTCCAGCGCCGCCTCCGCGGTGCCCGCCTCGGTCACCGCGCAGCCGAGACCTTCCAGGCAGAGCGCGAGCGTGCGGCGGATGTTCTTCTCGTCGTCGACGACCAGCACGCGCGGCGCCATGGCAGGGTTGTACGCCGCCGGCGCCGCCGGCGCATCCGCCCCGAGGGAGCTCTCAGGGCGCTCGCGCCGGGTTGACGCTCGCCGCGGCGGGCGCGGCGGTTCCGCAGCGCGCCTCCAATGTAGCGAGACGCTTCTGGAAGATCTGCGCGCCCGGCCCCTTCAGATCCGCCACGGCGACGGCGACGGCGCGCCGCTCGAGGACCAGGGCCTCACTGCACTTCCCCAACTCGGCCGCGACCGTGGCGAGCGTGTCGATCGAGCTCGGATCCGACGGACCGAGATCCAGCGCTCGATTGGCGATCGGCAGCGCTTCCTTCGCGCGCCCATGGGTCACCAGGTGGCGGGCGAGCTGGTTGTGCCCCCAGGCGCTGTCCGGGTTCAGGGTCACGGCCTTCCGGTACGCAGCCTCCTTCTGCT
>DASQBG010000071.1:0-24262 GCA_035635335.1 Myxococcales bacterium
TCGCGATAGAGTGCCGCCGCGCGCGCGTAGTCGCCACCGCGCCTGGCCGCGCTGGCCTGCTCCTCGAGCTGATCGGGGTTCGCCGGACCAGGCTGGGCGCCCCCGAACCGGCCTCCCACGGGCGGCGCCGCGGCAGGTGCACTGAGCGGCGCGACCTGCGGGGTCCCGGCGCCGGGGGACGCGGCTTCGGTGACCTTCGATTCCTCCGACGAGCGCTCGGCGTCGGGCCGCGGCCCCTGGCGATATTCGCGCACGAGGCCTTCGCGGGCGGGCCGTTCAGTCGCCTGCTCGGGAGACCGGAACCGCTCGCCGGACAGCGGGATGAGCCCGTCCGCTTCCCGCGCGGCGATCGGAGCTTTCTGCGCGGCGGCCGGAGCTTTCTGCGCGACCGCTGGAGCTTTGCGCACCGCCGCCGGAGCCTGCTGCGCGACCGGTGCAGTCTTCTGCGCCGCCGCCGGAGCTTGTTGCTCGCTCAGCGCCGTCCTGTCCTTGGCACGCGCCGGCGCGTCCGCCATCTTCTGTTTCGCGGCGTCCACTGCTCGCGCAGGCGGAGGCGCGACCGGCTCCCGGGCCCGCTTCGTGCTGCTCTCTTCCGGCGAAACAGCCTTCGCGTACTTGGCCAGGCTTCCGTCGTCGCCCGAGATCGGAACGGTGGCTGGAGCGCGCACCTGGATGGGCGCGACCTCCTCGGCCATCTGCTGCGCGGTGTGCTTGGGTCTCAGTGACGAGGTGACCACCACCGCCAGCCCGGCCGCCGCGGCGATCGAGCCGAACACGGCCGCGCGCTGACCCCAGCGCGGCCCGGGCCGCGCCGTCCCGCCGCGCATCCGGGCGTGGGGATCGAGCCGTGCCGCCTGCAGGCCGAGCGGCTTCACGGTCGCGGAGACTTCCACCACGGGGCCCGGCGTGCCGTCCGCCTGCAGGCCGGCCTCCGCGCGCGCCGCCCGCAGGATCGGCTCGTCGAACCCGGCTGGCGGCTCCTCGAGCTCGCGCAGGGGCGCGGCCGCCTTGCGCGCATCCTCGAGCTGCGCCATCTCCGCACGGCACGTGGCGCAGCCCAGGACGTGGGCCTCCACCTCCACCGCGCGCGCGGGCGGAAGCTCGCCGTAGGCGAGGTCGAGGAGCAGGTCCTGGGACTCGACGCAATTCATGCTCTCCCCAGCCGCACGCCCGGAGGCGGCTCCGGCTCCGGCTCGGCGTCCTCGGCCGTGACGCCCACCTCCGCGAGCGCCTTGCGCAAGCCCGAGAGCGCGTACCGCATCCGGCTCTTCACCGTGTTTTCGTTCGCGCCGACGAGCTCGGCGATCTCCTTGAACGGCAGGCCGGCCTGCTCCCGCAGCACGAACACCTCGCGCTGCTCCGCGGGAAGCGCAAGCAACGCCCGTTGCAGGATGGGCCGCAGGCGTACGCTGTGCGCTTCCCGGTCGGGTCCGGCGCCGCCCGAGGCCACCGCGTCGACCAGCGGCGCTCCCTCCTCGCCGTCCTGCGCGTCCAGCGACTCGGCGCGCCGGAAACGTTCCCGCCGGGCAGCGTCGACGCAGAGGTTCCGCGCGATGGTGTACAGCCAGGTCTGGAAGCGCGCGCGGTGCTCCCACGCGGCGGACCCCCTCACGATCCGCAGGAAGGTCTCCTGCGCCAGGTCCTCGGCTCTGGCCCGATCTCCCATCATCCGCACGAAGAAGGTGTAGAGGGGGCTCCGGTGCCGGCGCAGCAGGCGCTCGAAGGCTCCCGCGTCGCCCTGCTGGAACTCGGCCAGCAGCTCCTCGTCTGTCTTCTCCCGTTCCATCAACGCGCGCCGCGCAAAAACGATCTTAGTGCACGGGCGGGGACGACTGCCATCCCGACGAGTTCACGCAGAGCGCGCAGAGCACGCAGAGGTTCTGTTTTGAAACAGAACCCTCAGCGATCTCTGCGAGCTCTGCGTGAAACCGGAACCTCGATCGTCAGGCGCCGGCTTGGGCCTGGTCGCGGGTCACGCCGTGGTGGTTGCGGGTGGGGCGGAAGCCCGTGGCGGTGCGGGGGAGCTTCAGGCTGGTCATGGGACCCTTCGCGCCGCGCATGCAGTGGATCAAGAGGCGCACGGCGCGGCCGTCGAAGTAGCCCGCGTTCGCCTCGTCGCAGAGCTGGTCGGCCGCCCCGCGCGCGTTGAACGGCTGCTGCCGGAACGGCCGCGGAGCGACCAGCGCCGCGAACGCGCTCGCCACCGCGACCAGGTCGAGCCCGCGCAGCGGCGGCTTGCCGGCGACGCGCGGATACCCGAACCCCGCGCGCGTGTGGTGCAGCAGCGCGAAATGCACCGCCGGCGCGTCTCCCAGCGCGCTGGCCAGCACCAGCGCCCCCACGATGGGATGGTCCTCCAGCGTCAGCGCCTCGTTCGCGGTGAGGTGGTCGCGCTTGGAGCGGAGCCGCTGCGCCGCATGCCGCATGCCGATGTCGTGCACCAGCGCACCCCCGACCAGGCGCGAGAGTCCCGGCGCCTCGCCCAGCGCGGCGCGGAAGAGCCGCGCCGCGACCACTGCGGTCCAGACCGCGTGCTGGAAACGCACTGCGTCTTCCTCGCGGAGCGCGTCCAGCTCCTCCCAGACCTCTTCGGGGAAGCGCACCTCGCAGAGCGCATCGGCGATCTGCGCGCGGGCGTCGGGCGGGCCGGCCAGGTGCTGCAGCGGCGCCGCGTCGAAGGATTCCAGGACCGCCTCGGAAATCTTCGTCTCGTGCAGCGCGCGCTGCCGGGCATCCCTCGGCGCGCGCCCCGCGACTTCCTTCAGGTACCCGAGATCGGCGATCTCCCCTCTGGAGGCGACCAGCTTACCGCTGGCTGCCACGAGATCGCGGGTAAGGACGGTGCCAGCCAGGGCGAAATCAGTCACGCGGACACCCTCCTCTGTGGAGGAGGGACGCTAAGGGCGGCCCCCGGGTACGGCGCAAGGCGACATGCGTGGGCAGGGGTCAGGAATCGTGCGAGCCGGTCCAAGGATCCTGACCGGTGCCGGGCGTTTGCGCGGCTTCCTCGGCGGGCTCGCCGGCGCCCGGCTCGACGCCGGCCTGATCCTGGGCCTGCGCTTGCGCCGCCGCTTCGCCGGCGAGTCGGCTCTCGCGGATCTCCGTCGCCAGCTCGTCCAGATCGATGGCCTGCCGCCGGTCGAGCACGCGCACCAGGCACGCCAGCATGCGCTGCGCGCCAGACGCGTCCGAGGGATCGAGGCCCAGCGCGGCGAGGGTCCCCAAGTCCGCCGCGGAAAGCCACCCCGCCTGCTGCTGCTGATCCTCGGGCGTCGCGACCCATCCTTCTTCGGCCGGCTGCTCTCCCTCGGCGTTCTCCTGCTGGCCGTACTCCTCCTGGCCCGCCGCCTCGGCGTACGCCGCCTCCTCCGTTCCGGGCGCTTCCTCGGCGTACTGCTGCTCGGCGGGAGCGCCTTCCCCGTAGCCCTCTTCGCCCGGCGCCTGTTCCTGCGCGGCGTCGCCGGTCGCACTGTAGAGCTCGGGTTCCTCCTCGGAGCCGAGCTCGATCTGATCTGCCTCCGCGCCCGCGTCCTCGGCTGGCGAGATCCACCCCTGCGGCTCCGTGATCGGGTGCTCCCCCTCGCGGGCCGCGTCCTCCTCCATCACGAAGGCGGCCTCCTGCCCGGAAGCCGCATCGGCCTGCCCCTCGTCGATGCCCGACGCGGGTTCTTCCGACCAGCCCTCCGCCTCGATCGCAATCTCTTCGGCGGGCGCCGGCGAATCGCCGGGCGGATCGAGCAGCGACTCACCCTGGCCGGCGGGATCCAGCTCCTCGGCGGCCGCCGCCACCTCCGCGGCTGCCGCCGCCCACGCCGACTCGGGGGTCGCGGCCTCTCCCGCGGGAGCGGCGAGAGGGTCGGCGATGTCGTTCCACGCATCGGGAGCGTCGCTGGCCGGCGCCGGATCCTCCGGAGCCGTCTCCAGCACGTCGGCGGTCCCCATGATCGCGTCCACCGGCAGCTCGGCCGTTTCGCTCCAGCCGCCTTCCGCGGGCGCGTACGCCGCTGCCGGGTTCTCGATCTCCAGCGCGATGCCTTCGTTCTGTCCCTCCGCCCATCCCTGCAGCGCCGCCGGATCGTCGAGCGGCGGCGCCTCGGCGGCCGCGGCATCCGGCGCAGCACCCTCGGCCTCCTGCGGAGGCACGCCTGGCTCCAGGCCGTCGATTCCCTGCACCTCGACCGCGCCGACCGTCTCGTGCGGGTTCACCGCCTCGAGGTCCGCCACCGCGTCGGCGGGGGTTCCCTGCCCGGCCAGCTCCTCGGCACCCTCCACGCTCTCCCCGCCCTGCGTGTGCGCGGCGATTGGCTCCAGCCCTTCCATGGGCGCATCGGCGGGCAGGTCCTCGCCGCCGAGCCCGACCTCCTCCACTGCCGCAAGAGCGCCGTTCCCGCCGGTCGGCGCGGGAGCGGCGTGGGCGTGCGGCGCAGCCGGCATCACCGGCGGTGGCGGCCTCGGCGGCTCGACGCGCCGGGAGAAGCTGGGCGTCGGGGTCGCCGCCGGCGGAACCGGGGCCAGGGGCGAAACCGGGGTCAGCCGGCCCGAAGCTCCCGGACCCTGACGCGCGCCTTCCACGAACGGGCGCGACCCGGCGGGGAGCTGCGCCTCTTCGGCCGGCTTCTCCGCCGGGTAGTGCTGCTGGATGGCGGCGATCACCTCGCTGTCACCCGCCAGCATGGGCTTGATGCGCTTGCCGGTATGGAACGCGAGCTGGTCGACCGCCGAGAGGTCGGTGGGGTCGCTCATCGCGATGGTGATCACCTCGCTGCGCCCGGACCCGGTCACCTCGTAGGCGAAGACGTGCAGCCGCTCCGCGACGGACTTGGACACCGTCTTCACCGCGCGCGGATCGATCTTCACTTCCGAGAGCCGCACGGCGGGCATGCCCAGGTGCTGGCTCAGAGCGGAGATCATCTGCTCCTCGCGGCAGAATTCCTTCTGCACGAGGATGACGCCCAGCTTGCCGCCCCACTGCTTCTGGTGGCCGAGCGCGCTCTGCAGCTGGTGCTCGTCGATGACTTTCAGCTCGGTGAGGAGCTGCCCGAGTCGCTTCCGCGGCGGCATTCCGATCTCCGTTTCAGCGCTTCACGCGCGAGAGGTACTCTTCGCGCGAGAAGACGCCCTTCTCGATGAGCAGCTCGACCATCGCCTTGAGCGCCGCCACCGAGCGCCGCTGGGTCTCTTCCACTCCGCGCAGCACCTCCAGCGCGCTGGTCCGCGCCGCCTTTGCCTCCTGCGCAGCGGCGGGCTGGGGCTGCGCCTTCTTCGGCTCGACCGTGACCACCGAGTCGCCGCTGTTGTTGACGATCTTCATCGAGGAGTCGTCGCCGCCCAGCTCCTCGCCGCGGTACCAGCGCGCGATCGCGCCGCGGATGGCGGAGGCGCCGGCCAGCTGCGCCTCGATGCGGCAGCCGGTCAGCGAGCGCAGGTGGTCGGTGACCATCACGTTGCCGGGGTCGCTCATCGCGACCACCAGCGTGCGGCCCTCGTCCTTGAGCGCGAGGGGCACCAGGTTGAACTCTTCCGCCGTCTCGGGGGGGACGTGCTTCACGGCGGTCTGGTTCGCCTCGCCGGCGAGGTCGGCGCGGGCGATGCCGGTCTGCTTCGAGAGCGCGCGGACCAGCACCTCCTCGGTGATGAACTCCATCCGGACCAGGATGTCGCCCAGCTTGCCGCCCCACTGCGATTGCTCCGCGAGGGCCGCCTTGAGCTGGAGATCGGTGATCACGCCTGCCTTGACGAGCAGGTCGCCGATCCGGATCCGCATGCGATCATCCTAGGGCAGCCCCAGAGGGGACAGCAACTTAGCGGGCCCGCTTCCCGGGAGGCATGTCACGACGTCCGCACTCTGAAATGCGCAGCGCCGCCCCATCGGCGGGCGACTGCCGCTCCTCACTCGACTTCGACGACCTTCACTCCCTGCGGCGGGGTCAGGTGGAACGCGGCGGGCGAGGTGGGTTTGCCCCACACACGCTCCTTCAGCTGCAGGTCGACCTGGATCTTCTCCGCGGGCGCGGAGAGGCGCAGCCGGCGAGGCATCTGCTGGCCGCTGGCGTCGTCGAAATCGTCGAGCGAGACTTCCCACCACGGCGCGTCCCGGCGAAATCTCCTGACGTGCTCGATGCGGAGATCGGGACCCACCGAGACCTCCTGCCGGACCTCGCCGCTTTCGAGCATCAGCACCGAGCCCTCGCCCGCGCGGTGCGCCTCGACCGGGCGCGCGCCGGGCAGCGGAGGCACGGCTCCCAGGACCAGCGCGACCAGCTCCTCGTCGCGCAGCGGCTGCGGGATCAGCCGGGAGAGGTTCTCCGGCGTGGACGGGCCCCGGTAGAAGACGTTGTTGCGCAGGTCGAGCAGCGCGAACCGGCCGCCGTCCGCCACCAGCAGCGCAGCAGGGTTGCCGAGCGGGTCCAGCGCCGCGATCCGCAGCGAGGCGGGCCTGCGCACCACGATCTGGATCTGGTACCGCCCGCCGTTCTGCGGAGCGTCCACCGCCACCTTCCCCGACGCCGAGAGCGTCTGCGGCTCGGCGTGCGCCTTCTCGATCTGCTGCAGCAGCGCGACCGCGTCGACCGGCGGACCGGCTGGAGCCGGAGCGTGGCTGCACGCGACGGCCGCCGCCGCGGCGGTGACCGCGAGCCGCCACCCGCCAGCCGCGAGCCGGAGCTTCACGAGCCGAACGGCGGGGGCGTCCCGCCTCCTCCCTCCTGCGAGTCGGCGGCGGTGCGGGCGCGGTCCAGCTCCGACTTGAGCCCGGTCAGCGCCTCGTTCGTGTTGCGCAGCCGCTCGCTCAGCACTTGCACGAAGCTCCACAGGAGCTTCACCGCGAGCAGCGAGTCCCGACGCAACAGCTTGAGCAGCCCGTCCCGGTCGATGGAGACCGCGCTGGTCTCCTCCAGCGCGGTCACCGTGGCCGAGCGCGGGGCCTGGTCGACGAGGCCCATCTCCCCGAAGTGCCCGCCCGCCTTGAGGGTCGCGATGGCCATCTCTCCCTTGGTCACCTGCACCTTGCCGCGGAAGAGCACGAACAGCTCGTCGCCCGTCTCGCCCTCGCGGATGACGGTCTGACCCTTCTGGAACTGGCGGCCGCGCGCGATGCCCAGGATCCCGAGCAGCTCCTTGTAGGTCATGTGCTGGAAGAGCGGGATCCGCCGCAGGACCTCGGTCCTGCCCTCGACGTCGGCGCTCTCCTCGTCCGCGCCCGCCTCGACGGCCAGCGCGATGGCGGTGACGTTGTCCTTGCCGCCGCGCTGCAGCGCGAGATCGGTGAGCAGGTCGACCAGCCTCCGCTTCTCCTGTCCGAGGAGCGCGGGCAGCTCGTCCTCGCCCAGGTAGCCGTGCAAGCCGTCCGTGCAGAGCACGTAGACGTCTCCCGGGAGGAGGTCGGTCACCAGCGTGTCCACCGCGACGCTGCGCTGGATGCCGATCGCCCGGGTGATGACGTTCCGGTTCTCCGACGTGGCCAGTTCTGCCTTGGTGATCAGGCCGCGCTTGAGCTGCTCCTGGACCATGGTGTGGTCCTCGGTGAGCTGGTGCGCTCGGTCATTGCGGAAGAGGTAGGCGCGGCTGTCGCCGACGTGCGCGATGACCGCGTTGCGCCCGCAGGCGAGCAGCGCGACCAGCGTGGTCCCCATCCCCCGCTTGCCAGGGTCGCCGAGCGAGAGGGCGTACACGTCCGCGCACGCCCGCTGGACCGCCCGCTCCATCGCCTGCGCGGCGCTCTCGCGCGTCTCGAGCGACGGCGTGCGCGTGAACGCGTCCAGCACGGCCTTCTCGGCGGCCAGCGCGTCGCGCAGCGACTTCACCGCCGCCACGCTGGCCACCTCGCCCGCCGCATGCCCGCCCATGCCGTCGGCCACCGCATAGAGCCCGAGCGCCTCGTCGACCAGGTAGGCGTCCTCGTTGTGCGGGCGTTTCTTGCCGACGTCGGTGCGCGCCCAGCTCCGGATGACCGGCATGGCGCGCGGACCTTACCATGACGGAGATCACACACGGGCGGGCGGTCGCCGCCGATGGGGAGGCGCTGAGCTTTCGAAGAGCGGAGTTGGTGGCATTCGGTATGGACGTCCGGCTCCGGCGCAAGTAAGGTGCGCCGCCCATGAACACCAAGACCGCTGTGATCGGTGCCGCGCTGGTCTTCTCGGCCGCGGCTTCCCCCGCATTCGCACAGGGCAGGACCACTCCGGGAGGTCAGTACAGCCTGCTGGGCGGCACCACGGTGCCGGCCGGGACCGACGTGGTGAGCGGTGAGTTCGGCTGGCCCAGCACCAGCTTCGGATTCACCCACGGTATGGGACCCAGCACCGACGTGGGCTTCCGGTTCGACCTCATCTACGGATTCGAGAACACGACCAACAGCCAGTTCGGCATCGGGTTCCGCGTGCCGCTCCGGTTCATGATCCACCGGCGCGACCGGATCAGCGTGCTCGCCCACGTCGACCCGGGCATCAAGATCTACACCACCACCCCGGCTATCTTCGCGCTGCAATGGCCGATCGGACTGACGGTCGGCTACACCGCCACGCCCGAGCTCAACGTCGCGTTCGGTGTCGAGCTGCCGATGACGCTCGAGGTGACCGGTCCGGGGCCGTCCCCGGTGCAGATGTTCCTCGGGCCGATGTTCGGACCGGCGTTCGAATACCACGTCGACCGGCTGCTGACCGTCGGGCTCAACACCCGCTTCGGCCCGATCTTCAGCACGAAGGGTGGCGGGGGTCAGTTCGGCTTCATCACCCAGCTGCTCCTCGCGTACCGCCTGTAGCCATGCTCGGGCTGCTTCTGGCCCTGCTCGCGGCCGCGCCCGCCGAGCGGTGGAGCCTCTACGGCGGCGAGACGGTGGCCGCCGGACAGGACGTCTTCTCGGGCGAGGTCGGGTGGCCGTCGACCACCCTCGGCTGGACGCACGGCCTCACCGACACCACGGACGCGGGGGTGCGCTTCGACGTGCTCTACGCGTTCGAGACCACGACGGAGACGCACTTCGGGCTGGGGCTGCGCGTGCCGCTGCGGGGGATCGCGGTCCGCGCCGGCCGCGTCTCGCTCCTCGTGCGGGCAGACCCGGGGCTCAAGGTGTATCCAGGCAACGGAACGCCGTGGGGCTTCGGCTTGCCGGTGGCCGCCGCGGTCGGAATCGCCGTCAATCCCGATCTCCGCCTGGCCCTCGGACTCGACGTGCCGCTCACGTTCTTCTTCGGGCCCAGCGCGCAGGTCGTGATCGGCACGCAGTTCGGGATCGGGTTCGACTACTTCGTGGATCCGAGGCTGCTCCTCGGGTTCAACGCGCGCGTCGGCCCGATCTTCAGCACGGACGCGAACGGCAGCCGGTTCGGCTTCGTGACGCAGATCGGCATCGGCTACCGGATGTAGCGCGATAGCAAGCGGGTCACATCCGCGCCTTGCGACCTACCCAGACTCGCTGCGAGCGTCGCTCTCGTGGCAGGCCCTGCTCCCGTTCCGTCCCGGATCCTGCTCGTCGACGATTCGCTCTTCACCCGGACGCTGCTGGCCGCCCAGCTTCGCGACATGGGGTTTTTGGTCGACGCGGCGGGGTCGCTCCCCGAGGCGCATGAGGCGGTCGCGGCGCACACGCCGGACATCGCCATCGTGGACGTGTTCCTCGAGGACGGACCGTCGGGACTGGAAGTCGCCCGCACGCTGCGATCCAACCCGGGGACCGCGCTGACCTTCATCATCGCCGTCTCGGGGCACTACGCCCCGGACTCGCTGCGTCTGGCCCATGAGGCCGGCTGCGACCGGTTCCTGGTCAAGCCCTGTCCGGTCGAGGTGCTCGTCGAGACGATCGAACACTTCCTCGGCAGCTGCCGGCACTCCGCCGCCGCCTCCTAGCGCGATCCTGCTCAAGTGTAGGCCGACCGCGCCGATGGTGCGTCTAGCGACCATGATGCGCCCTGTCGAGACGGAGGATGCCATGCGGGACGTCTGTCCAAGCTGCCGTCAGATCATCCGCTGGACCACCTGGCGGGCCTACCCGCCTCCCTGGACGGGAGCGCCGAGCCGCGGCGACGTGCGCAACGGCAGCTGCGAGTGCGGCGAGAAGCGGTACTTCGCGAGCCGGCTCCCGCAGGAGCTGCTCGGGCGCGCGCAGAAGCGCTGATTCAGCGCGGCGTGCCCGGGCGGAGGAACGCGTCGAGGCGCGTCCGGAATTCGTCGGTCCCTCCGACGAACCGGACGCCCACTCCGGCCCGCTTGCTCGCGGTCCCGGTCTCTTGCCGGACGCTCTGCACGGTCACCAGGAGCGGCGGCTGTCCGTCGGGGAGCGGGACCAGCACCGGGAAGACCGCGGCGAAGGCGGGGATCTTCTCCATCTCGATGAACATCCCCGCCGGGCTGATGTCGCGGATGCGCGTCTCGACCGTGCCTTTGGGCGTGATGATCAGCGCGGTCAGCTCGACCGGCGTCCTCTGGAACGCGCGCAGGTTGGGCGCGCCGGTGCTCTGGGCGAGCTGGAGCACCTTCCGGATGCGGACCAGGCCGTCTTCGGCGATGCCGGTGAAGTCGACTCCAAATCCCGGCCGGTGCTCGCCGTGCTCCACGGTGCGGACCAGCCCGCTTGCGTTCACCGGTTCCGCCGCGTCGGGCAGGTACAGGCTCAGCGTCACCCCGGTGCCGACCGCCGGCGGGGCGGTGCTGATCACGTACGCGCCGGTCTCGCCGACCTCGTCGGCGGTGGTCTGCACGACGCGCTCGCCCTCGACGAACCGGACGGGAAACGCCAGCTTCATGTCTCACCCCGCTATTGATCGAGACATCGCACGTCCCGACCGCGCGGGCAAAGCTCTGGCCGCCGTTCTGACTCGTCGTCGGACGAGTCGGCGTGAGAACTGGTCCGGGGACGAATTGGTAGACTGAACGGTCATGGGCGGATACCTCCCGAATCCCGCTTCGATCGGTCTCGTGAAGGCGGTGGCGTACAGCGCACCGGAAGAATGGCGGCCCGATCGGCGCGCGGCGCATGTAGAGGAACGACGGCAGTCGTGGCGTCTACCCTATGATACTTTCGGGCCGCAAAGTAGCATTCCATGGCTGCGGGAGTTACCTGAGTACTACGCCATGCTGCATCCCGACGAACTCACACGCCGATCGCCAGGTCGCTTGGTCCGCGTACAGGAAGGCGCCTGGGCGTTTGTCCCGGGCCCACTACCTCCGCGTCTTGACGTCGATGCGAAGCTCCTTCGGCGAACAGAAATCGCCGCCCGCGAGTTGGGACACCTCGCTGGCATGGCTCGCAGCCTGCCCAATCCGCACCTCCTCATTCGCCCGTTCATGAGCCGAGAAGCGGTCCTTTCGAGCAAGATCGAAGGGTCTCAAGCGACGCTCTCAGACCTGCTGATCCTCGAAGCCACACCCGCGAAAGGCACGGCAGAGGCGCGCGAAGTCTCGGATTACGTCCGAGCGCTCGATTTCGGGCTGGACCGCGCAAGAACCCGACCAGTCGCGCTCAACCTCATCCTCGAGATTCACGACATCGTCATGCAGCAGAGCAGTGGAGCCGCTGCGGGACAGTTCAGAAAAGTGCAGAACTGGATTGGTCCGCCAGGCTCAAAGATCACCGAAGCGACCTACGTGCCGCCGCCCGTCCCCGACATGCACGCGGCGCTCCACGCACTCGAGAAGTTCATTCACGCGGACTCGGACTTGCCATTGCTCATAAGATTGGCGGCCATTCACTATCAGTTTGAGGCGATCCATCCTTTCATCGATGGGAACGGGCGGGTGGGAAGGCTCTTGCTCACTCTGCTGCTCTGCACCGAGGAGGCCTTGCCACATCCGCTGCTCTACCTGAGCGAGTTCTTTGAGCGACACCGCCGCGACTATCATGACCTTCTACTTCAAGTCTCGAGGCAGGGCGCTTGGAATGACTGGATCGATTTCTTCCTCGTCGGGGTCTCTGAGCAGGCCCGTGATGCGAGCGCACGAGCAGTGAAACTGCAGGACTTACGTACTCGGTTGCACGAAAAATTCCACGCGGCTCGGTCTCCCGCTCTTCTCCTGAAGCTGATCGACGAACTTTTCACGTCACCGTACATCACCTTTGGTCGTGCCCAACGCGTGTTGGGCATCACGCCGAGAGGCGCAGGTCTAAACGTTCTGAAGCTTGAAGATGCCGGTGTCCTGCGTAGAGTCCCGAAAACGAGCCGACCGATCTTGTTCGTGGCACCAAAGATCCTGGAACTCATTTCGGCGCCCGCTTCACAGAGCGGGAACGTCGCTCGTTAGGTCGGCGAGCGGACGGCTGGCGTGACACCTGGCGCCCACCTCTTCGCAGAATTTCCCTGCGACCAAGCGGTAGAACTGGCGCTACTCAGTGGATGGCGGTTGAGAGTGGCGGCGGGTGGACTCGAACCACCTACCTACGGATTATGAGACCGTCGCTCTAACCGATTGAGCTACGCCGCCGTCGAGGGCGCGCGAATCTAGCGGCGGCCACCCGGTCCGTCAAGGCGAGGCGGGGGCCGGGAGATCGGCCTGGGAGGCGGGTTCCGGGTTCGGCTGCAGGAGGCCGCGCAGGGAGACGTGGCCGAGCAGCACGAAGAGCAACCCGAGGGCCACCTGGACGCCGAAGGTCAGCATCCAGACGGCGTTCGCGTAGCCGGCCGCGTGGGCCGCGACGGGCGAGCCGCGGGTGAAGGCGTCGGCCACGAACAGCGAGAGCCCCGCCTGCGTGAAGAACTGCATGGTGCCGATCATCCCGGGTCCCGCCGGCACCATCACGCCCACCACCTGGACGGCGACGATGGTCACGACCATCAGCGGGGCGAGATGGAAGCCGAAGGCCGGGGCCAGGATCGCCAGCCCGAAGCCGTTCAGCGACCAGTACAGCGCGGTGAGCGCGAAGAAGGCCAGGGCCTTCCATCCCGAGCCGACGTGGAGGGAGGAGATGAACGCGTCGAGCATCGACGAGGCCCGCTGCGCCAGCCGCGGCGAGACGGGGCGCAGGAGCGCCGAGGTGAGCTGGACGGCGCGGTCGCGCAGGAAGAACGCGGCGGTCACCGCGAGGCAAAGGGTGAAGAACCCCAGCGCGACCAGCACCGAGGCGTGGCGGGCGAAGTCGGCGTAGCGTCCACTGGCGTTTTCGCCGAGCATGCGCAGCGCGAGGATCCCGAGCACGCCGATGGCGAGCCCATCGACGATGCGCTCCACCACGATCGACGCGAACGCCCCGCTCCGCCGCAGCGTCGCCCCGCCCACGCCCGGCGGAGGCCGAGCGATGAGCAGCGGCCGGGCGAACTCGCCCAGGCGGAACGGCAGCACCATGAGCAGCATGAAGCCGACCGCGCTGGCCGAGTTGAGCCGCTTGAACCCCACGCGCCCGAGCGGCTCGAGCAGGATCCCCCAGCGAACGGTGCGCACGAGGTGGATGCAGAGGAGGATCGCCGCGTAGCCCGCCATCCGCCAGGGGTTGGCGGACGCGATGGCGCGCCCCACCGCCCGGAGATCGGCGTTGCGCAGCGAGAGCCACATGAGCACGGCGCTCACCCCGAGCGAGAGGAGGAGGCGGACGGTGAGCTTCAGCGCGCGCATCGGGGCCGCATCGGGTAGCACGCCCGCGGAGGGGCGATCAATGCTTCTCCGGATCGCCGTCGCCGCGGTCCTCCGCCTGCCCCTGCTCCGGCCGCTCGCCGGGCATCCGGTACTCGCCGATGAACCACCGGCCGAGATCGACGGCGCGGCAACGCGGGGTGCAGAACGGGAACGAAGGGTTCTCCTCGCGTGGCTTCACCTCCCCGCGGCAGGTGGGACAGCGGCGCATGGCGTCCTTGTAGGTAAGGATGGCCCCGACTTCAAGCGTGTCCCACGCGACCATCGGGCGAGCGAAAGATTGACGCGGAGACGCGAGATTTTTATACCCGTCCAGAATGGCGCGATCACGGGCAAGGGAGCGGCTGGTGCTCGTGGTCGACGACGACCCGGACATCCTCCAGACGCTCGGCCTGTGCCTGTCCAGCGAAGGGTACCGGGTGCTGATGGCTGCCAACGGCAAGGAAGCACTCGACATCCTCGACCGCGAGCACCCCAGCGTGATCCTCCTCGACCTGATGATGCCCGTGATGGACGGCTGGCAGTTCGTCGCCGAGCTCGAGCACCGCGGCCGGCGCGACATGCCGCTGCTCATCCTCAGCGCCGATCGGTCCGTGCAGGGCCACGCCAAGCAGCTGCGCGCGAACGCGCATCTCGCGAAGCCGTTCGACCTGGACGAGCTGCTCGGCAAGGTGCAGCAGCTCACCGGCGGCGCGCCGGCGAATTGAGCCGGCATCACGGCGACGAGGCGGTACAGCGCACGCTGATCCAGCCGATCCCGCCGCGGCCGTCGCGCGCGACCACCCACATCGAGCCGCTGCCCGCGCCGGCGGTGAACCTCGCGATTCCGTTCGCGGGCTGCGGCTGCCCGCGCAGCGGCTCGTCCGCGTTGTCCCGGTCGAAGTCGATCGGCAAGGTGGAGAAGAACGAGTAACGCGGCGTCTCCCGGAGGTGGATGGGCTGCCCGGTCAGGTCCACCGCGTCGTACTCCTCGATGCCCGCGGCACCCGGGCCGAGCACCGGCCGAAGGCCGTACTCGATCCCGGCGGTGACGCCGATCGTCCCGCCCGGCCCGACGCTCGCGACCTGAGCCCCGTCGCGGGTGATCTCCAGGGCCACGACCTCGGGGTTGTGGTTGCGCATCGACTCCGGAGCGGTGGTGTAGAGGAGGATCTTCGACGACATCACCGGACCGTGCGGGTCGCCGTCGCTCGCCTCGAGCGAGAACTGCACGCGGATGCCGCCGAATCCCTTCAGCCGGTCCTCCTGCACCGCCAGCGCGACCACCTCGGGCGGCACGTCGACCGTGTACGCCGGCTGCTGCTCCGCGGCTGGCTCGGCGCCGGCGATCTCGCCGAGATCGCGGCTGGGCACGCCGTCGCAACGCCCGGAATCCGTCTGCGAGCAGAGGTAGCCCCGGACGACCAGCGACTGACGCGGGTGGGGATCGGCGATCAGCGCCGTCACGCGCACCGTTTGCGCCTTCCGGGCGGCGAGGTCGACGGACGCGTCGGCGAATCGCGACGTGCCGGGCGGTTCGTCGAGTGCCTCCTGCCGGATCGCCAGCACGCGCAGGTCGGTGACCTGGCTGGGCGACTGGAAATCCGGGGTGCACGCGACGGCGCTGACCAGACCGCAAACCGCCAGAATGCGTGCCAGGACGTTCGCGCCATGAACGAGCGCAGCGCCGCCGGATACGGCGGCGGCTGGCCGCAATCGGGAAGCCGGCAATCTCACCACCTCACCTTCACGCCGAGCGTGGGTAGGAAGGGCAGCCCGGAGATGCTCCCCTGCTGCCGGTACCGGTAGTCCCAGACGTGCAGCTCCTCGTTGGAGTGGTTGAGCACGTTCTGCACGTCGAGATACGCGGAGACCTGCCACAGGTCCTTGGTCCAGGTGTACTGGGCGCGCGCATCGAGCTGCGAGAACGCGGGCAGACGCGCGTCGCCCAGGTTTCCGGAGTCCGGGTTGAAGCGCCCGCTGTCCGCGTCGAACACGGCGGAGGTGACGGGCGCGGTCGGGTTGCCGGAGACGAAGCGGTAGCGGGCCGAGAGGTCCCATGCGGGGCTGGGCCGGTAGCCGGCGACCACGATGAGGTTGTGCGGCTGGTCGAAGTTGAAGGCGCGCCAGTCGACGTCATTGCGGGGCAAGAGATCGCTGCGGGAGAGCGTGTACGCCACCCAGCCGTAGAAGCGCGCCGAGATGTCGCGGCGCACGAGCACCTCGACTCCATAGGAACGCCCGAGGCCCTGGTTGAGGTACAGCGGATTGGACACCGTGCCGTCGGGCAGCGTCTCGGCCGGCACGCGCGATGCGAGCGAGCTGCGTCGGTCGTAGAAGCCCTCGATCGATGCGCTCCATCCACCGCCGAAGCGGTGGTCCACGCCCAGGCCGACCTGAAAAGCGCGCTGGGGCAGGAGCGCCGGATTCCCCAGGGCGGGGTCGAGCTGGAACGGGCTCGGCGCCTGGTGGTAGAGGCCCGCGTATCCCTTGATGCCGGTCGCGTCGGTCAGGGCGTACCGCACCCACAGGCGCGGATCGAACGTGCCGTAGGTGTGCTCGCGCCAGTGGAACTGATCGAGCCGCAGCCCCGGGTGCAGCTCCCAGCGGCCGAGCTTCAGCTCCCCCTCGGCGAACTCGCCCAGGTTGCCCAGCGGCTGCGTGTGCGAGATCTGCTGCTCCTGCGTGATCGGCGGACCGAGCTGCCGGATCTGCAGGGTCGACTGGATGTCCGCATTCACCACGTACCGGTCCCAGGCGACGTCGACGCCGGCTCGGAGCGAAAGCCACGGGCGCGCCTGCCAGCGCGCGTCGGCGCGCAGCGCGAGGGTCCAGTCGAAGATGCGGCCTGACTGGTTGAGTCCGAACGACCCGGTGCCGGCGCCCGTCGCGTCGAAGGACTGGACGGTCAGCCCGAGGAGCGGCGCGACGCGCAAGGTGACGGCGTCCGAGACCGCATGGCGCCAGCCGAAACGGAGCTGGTGCGCGGCCGTGTGCGAGCTCACCTGGAGCGGCTGGTTGCGCGACCCGCCCTTCTGGATGACCGCGAGGGAGTCGTCGGTCCCGAAGGCGAACAGCGTCAACTCGTCGCCGTTCAGGAGCTTGTGATCGAGGCGGGCCTGGTAGTCCCAGTACACCGGCGTGATGCTGGTGACTCCGTTCTTCGGGTCGTTGGGAAGGAAGAGCGGCAGGAACAAGTCGATGTAGCTGCGGCGGGCGGCGACCGCCACCTGGGTGCGTTCGCCCAGCGGCCCCTCGACGAAACCGACCGACTGCAGGAGGTCGACCGAGACGCTGCCATGGAAGCCTTGCGGATCTCCCTGGCGCGTGCCGACGTCGATCGCGCCGGTGAGGTTGCGCCCGTAGTAGGCGCCGTAGCCGCCCGGGTAGAAGTCGATGCGGTCGAGGAGCTGCTCGTTGATCACCGAGGGTCCACCGAGGAAGTGATAGAGGATCGGGATGCGCTGGCCGTCCAGGTAGATGCCGGTGTCCGCCGGCGGCGTCCCGCGCACGAGCAGCGCGCCGCCCAGGTACGGCGCGCGGTTGACGCCCGGGAGGTTCTGTACGACGCGGATCGGGTCGTTGAGCGACCCCGGCACGTTGACCAGCTCCTCGTGCCGGAGCGTGCGACGCGTCGGCGCCTCCTCGGGGCGCGACCCTTCCACCACGGCCGAGTAGTCGCCGACCTCGGTGCGCCGCAAGTACAGGGTGACCTCGGCGGCGGCGCGCGCCTCGAGCCGCATCCGGCGGCGCGATTCCCCGAACCCCGGAGCGCCCGCTCGGAGCTCGACCTCGCCCGCCGGGACGCGCAGCTCGAACCGGCCCTGCGCATCGGCGGCTGCTTGAGCGCCGCCCGCGAACACGTCCGCGCCGGCGATTGGCCGGCGCGTGCCCGCTTCCAGCACGGTCCCCCGCAGCGTCGCCTCGTCCGCGCCCTGCTCCGGCGCCGGCTTCTTCCGCACCACGAAATGGTAGACGTAGCGGATCCGGACCGAGGCCGGCTTCCCGTCGATCTCGGCCGGCGAGAAGCGGAACGAACGGATCGCCGCGACGGCGGCGGCGTCGAAGTCGGGCGCCGCGGACCGCTCGACGACTACGTCGGCCACGCGCCCGTCGGCGTCGATGTCCACCAGGCAGGCGACGTCCGCCTCCTCGCCGCGCGCGAGGCGCTCGGGCGGATAGTCAGCCGCATGGGGCTCGATGAGCGACGGCGCCCGGGTCAGCTCGGCCGCGTGGGGCGGCGGCTGCGGCGGCGCCTCGCGCACGTTCTCGCCCGACTGCGCGAGGCCGAGCAACAGCAAGGTGGCGACGGGGCCGTGCACAGGGTGCGAAAATCTCCGGCTCGCCGGCGGGTCGGGTCAAGGAAGCGCCGGACTGACTTCCACGGCCTGGTACCCGGCCACGCCGAGCGCTTCTCGGGCGCGATCGGCGGCGTCTCCCCAGGCGAGGACGATGGCGCAGTCGCCCCCTCCGGCGCCGCTCGGCTTCCCCGCCGCGCCCGCGGAAGAGGCGATGGCGCAGGCGCGCGCCAGGTCCTGGGTCACGATCCGCGCCTGCGCTTCGTCGCCCAGAGCGCCCATCGCCGCGGCTGCGCGGCGGACCGCGTCGAGCGCCGCCGGGGCATCGTTGCGCTCCAGGGCCTCGCGCAGCGCAGTCTCGTGGGCCGAGAGCGCTGCAACGTGGTGGCGCCAGCGGCCGGGCCGCGCGCGGGCGAACGCGAGGACTTCGTCGACCAGCCGGCGCGTGTCCGCGGGGGCGCCGGTCCAGGCGAGGAGGAACCGGATGCCCGGGGGGAGCGCAATCGGGCGCGCCTCGAGCGGCGGGTGCGCCAGCAGATCGCGGGCGCCGCCGCCAAGCGGATCGTCGCCGACCCCCGTCCACGCGTGCCTGGTCCGGACCTCGACCAGCCCGCCCAACGCGCAAGCGGCGACGTCCGCCCCGCTGCCGCGGGCGCCCTGCTCGATCCAGTGCGCTGCCGCGGCCAGGCACATCGCCTCGCGCGGAGCGAGCTCGCGGCCTTGGGCCGCGCAGGCGGCGCGCGCGGCGAGCACGGACGCGGCGGCGCTGCCGCCCAGGCCCAGCTTTCTTCCCTCCCGGGAGAGATCGTCCTCGAAAGCCGCCTCGAAGCCACGAGGCTCCCGGCCCTCCTCGGCGCACAGCCTCGCCGCGACCTGGGCGGCGCGGGCCGCGAACCGCAGCTCGGCGGGGACGCCGGAAGACCAGCTCACGCCCTCGCGCGTCAGCTCGCCCCGCGCGGACTCGCCGCCGGGGCGGCGCAGCAGCTCGACCGCGCGGCCGGGCAGCTCGCGGAGCGTCGCGCGCAAGCGGAGATCCACCGCCAGCACCAGCGCCGGCTGGCCGCGCTCGAGGACGGAGTACTCCCCGGCCACGAAGGCCTTCCCCGGCACGGCCAGCTCAACGGGCGCGGGCATCGGACGATCGCTCGACCACGCGCGCTGCTCCGGCCGGAGCGCACACCAGCGCGTCGCGCACCCCGGGGACCGAACGCAGCGCCGCCTCGACGCGCACCGCGTCCTCGGGCGCGCAGAGCGCGACCACGTGCGGCCCGGCGTCGATCGTCGCCCACGCCCCGGCGCCCTGCTCGCGGAGCCGCCGGAGCGCGTGCAGGCAACCGACGGTGGCCGGCTCCCAGTAGAGGAGCGGCGGATCGGCCGCGAGCGCGTCGGCGTGCATGCGCAACGCGTTGCGCTCGGCGAGCGCCCCCAGCCCGGGCAGGTCTCGCGCGCGGAGCAGACGCAGCGCTTCCGGCAGATCGCGGCGGCACTGCTCGATCCACGCCGCGTGATAGGGCGAGGTCTCGCGCGACCGCTTCATCCCGTCCCGCGAACCGACCGGCTTCGGGCCCTCCCCGCAGACGGCGACGACCAGGCGCACCGGCAGGTGATCCGGGGGAGCGACCTGCCCGGCGTCGCTGTCCTCCCACACGGCCCATCCGCCGGGGACGCTGCGCGCCGCGGAGCCGCTCCCCAGGCGGGCCAGCCCGGACAGCTCGCGCTCGCTGCGCTGCTGTCCCGCCGCCGCGCAGGCGGCCACGGCGAGGGCCGCGAAACCGCTCGCGCTGGAGGCCAGCCCCGCCGCCGTGGGGAAGTCGTTGCGCGACTCGATCCGCGCCCGGTCGCCGATCCGGGCGGCATCGAGCACCGCGCGGGCGCGCCGCAGCTCGGAGGCCGACGCTGGCCGCCCGTCGATGCGCAGCGAGTCCTCCGCGGCGCCCAGCTCGACCGCGGTGGTGGTGACGAGCCTGTCGAGCGCGACCGAGAGCGATCCCGCCTCGGGCAACAGCAGCGCCTCGTCGCGCTTTCCCCAGTACTTCACCAGCGCGATGTTGGCGTGCGCGACGGCGGTGGCTTTCACGGGGCGATCTCCTCGGCGAAAGCCCGCATGCCTGCCTTTTCGGCCCCGCGGACGAGCGCCGCGGCGTGGGCTGCGTCGCGAGCCAGGCCGATCGCCGCCCCGCCGCCGCCTGCTCCGGTCAGCTTGGCGCCCAACGCTCCGGCGCCGCGCAGGGCCGCGACCGCCTCCTCCAGCTCGGGGCAGGAGACGCCCAGGGCACAGAGGACACCGTGCGCAGCGTCGAAACGGACGCCCAGGTCCTGGAGGTCGCCGCGCTCCAGCGCTCGGGCGCCGCCGCGCGCCAGCTCGCCGAGGAAGGCCAGCATCGGGTCGTAGAGGTCGGGGCGCTCCGCGCGGCGCGCGGAGAGCGGCAGCACCGTCGAGCGTGTCCCGCGCACCACTCCGGTCAGCACCACGGCGAGGTGCAGCGGCACTCGCGGCGAGATGCGCTCCACCTCGGCCGGGTCGCCGCGGCGGAAGAGGATCAGGCCGCCGCGCGCGCAGATGGCCGGGTCGACGCCCGAGGGAGCGCCGTGGAAGACGCGCTCGAGCTGCAGCGCGAGCTCTTCGGCGCGCTCCGGCGGACAGTCCCGGCCGGCGAGCTGCGCGAAGGCGCGCGCGAGCGCGACGCCGAGCGCGGCGGAGCTGCCCAGCCCTCCTCCCAGCGGCAGCTCGCTGCGGACGCGCGCGCGGAAGCGCGGCGGGGCGCCGGCGGCGGCGGCCAGGTCGGAGGCGGCGCGAAGCAGCTCGGGAGGCGCAGGGATCGAGGAGGGAGGCGGCCTCGAGGTCGAGGTCGAGGTCGGGATTGAGGTCGAGTTCGGGGTCGAGGTCGGGATTGAGGTCGAGACCGGGGTTGAGGCCCGGGTCGAGATCGGGGTGCCCGCCGGCGCGAGCAGCTCGATCGTCGGACCTCCAGGGTCCTCCTCCACCTCGACGGCCACGCGCAGCCTGAGGGCGGCCGCCAGAGCGGGATGACCGTAGACGACCGCGTGCTCCCCCAGGAGCAGCACCTTGCCCGGGGCGGACGCCTTCACGGAGGCGGCTCCAGCTGCGCGATCCACGAAGGCAGCGGCTCCAGCAGCACCGGGCGGGAGGACCGCAGCGCCTGCACGTCGCGCGCGCCGACCAGAAGGCACGCCGCCCGGAGCGCGGCGATCGCGCCTCGCAACTCGGCGCGGGCCGCCTCGATCCCGCCGCGCTGGTGCGCGCGGACCATCGGCAGCGCGAAGCCGGCGACGTCCGCGCCCAGCGCGAGCGAGCGCGCGACGTCCACGCCGCTGCGCACTCCCCCGGACGCGATCACCCGCACGCGCGGACCCTTCTGCGGCGCGAGCACGCGCACCGCCGCGCCGATGCAGGCCGCCGTGGGAACTCCCCAGTCGCTGAGCAGCTCGCCCAGCGCGCCGGCCTCGGCGGTGTTCGCGCGCAGCTGCTCGACGCGGGTCCAGCTGGTGCCGCCGCTGCCGCTCACGTCGATGACCCGCACCTTGCGCGCGATCAGCTCGCGCACCACGTCGGGCCCGATACCGCAGCCGGTCTCCTTGACGATGAGCCGGTCGCCCAGATCCTCGGCGAGGCGCGCGATGGCGTCGAGGCAGCCGGTGAAGTCGCGGTCGCCGCCGTCCTGCACCAGCTCCTGGGCGGGGTTCAGGTGGATGGCGATGCCGTCGGCGCCGATCAGCTCGATCAGCCGGTGCGCCGCGTCGCGGCCGCGCTGCACGAGCTGCTGCGCGCCCAGGTTGGCGAACAACCGGGCCGGCCGGGCCGGGCGCACGTCGAAGGTCGCCAGCAGCTCGGGCTGGTCGAGCAGCACGCGCATCGAGCCAACCCCGAAGGCGATCCCCTCTTCCTCGGCGATGCGCGCCAGGTCGCGGTTGATCTGGCCGGCGCGATCGGTTCCCCCGGTCATGCCCAGCACCATCAGGGGCGCCCGCAGCCGCGCGCCGGACAGCTCGGCGGACAGGTCCACGTCGGCGAGGCGCAGCTCGGGCAGCGCGCGGTGCACCAGCCGGACGCAGCGGAAGAGGGGATCCGTCTCGGCGGGTTCCACCTCCTCGCGCAGCGCCAGGTCGAGGTGCTGCGACTTGCGCCGGCTCACGTCCTCGGGCACTCACGACGGTCTAACACACTGCCGTCCCGTCCGTGGTCGCCGTGTACAGGAGCGTCCGCTCGCATGCATCACGCCCGCGCGCCGCTGACGGGTTATGCTCCGGGCGACGATGAAGATCGCGCTCGCACAGATCGACACCACGGTCGGCGCGTTCGCGGACAACGCGGCGGCGATCGTGCGGCAGGCGCGCGAGGCGGCCGACGCAGGCGCGCAGCTCGTTCTCTTCCCGGAGCTGACCCTGTGCGGGTACCCGCCGAAGGACCTGCTCGTCCTGCGCGAGTTCGTGCAGCGGCAGCTGGCCACCCTGGACCAGCTCGCGGCCGACCCGGTCT
Source organism: Myxococcales bacterium (assembly GCA_035635335.1). Taxonomy (GTDB): domain Bacteria; phylum Myxococcota; class Myxococcia; order Myxococcales; family 40CM-4-68-19; genus VBKO01. The sequence continues at coordinate 22,333 of DASQBG010000071.1, forward strand.
TCGGGCGCGTGCCGGCCCTGATCGGGTTCGCCGAGCCTCACCGGGGCGAGGGTGCCGGGCTGTTCAACGCCTGCGCGCTGCTGCGCGACGGAAGGATCGCCGCCTTGGCGCGCAAGTCGCTGCTGCCCACCTACGACGTGTTCGACGAGGCGCGCTACTTCGATCCCTCGCCGGAGGTGACGGTCGTCGAGGTGGCGGGCGTGCGGGTCGGCCTGTCCATCTGCGAGGACCTCTGGAACGACAAGCTCTTCTGGGAGAAGCCGCGCTACACCCGCGACCCGGTCGAGGAGCTGGCCCGGCAGGGGGCCCAGGTCCTCGTGAATCTCTCCGCCTCGCCGTACGCGTTGGGGAAGACGCAGGTCCGGCGCGACATGGTCGCCGCGGCTGCGCGGCGCCACGGGATGCCCATCGCGCTCTGCAACCTGGTGGGCGGGAACGATTCGCTCGTGTTCGACGGCCGCTCCCTGGCGGTCTCGGCGCGAGGAGAGACCCTGACCGAGGCGCCCGGGTTCGAGGAGCGGCTGATCTTCGCCGACCTTTCGCCGAAGTTTTCGCCCGCCGCCGCGCCGCCGAGCACGGCGCCGCTCGGGCGGGAGAAGCCGGACCCTTCGTGCAGGACCGAGCACGTGCTGGCGGCCAAGCCGGACCCCGGCGCCCTGGCGGTCGTCTCGGCGTACGAGCTGGACCTCTCTGACGCCGGCTGCGCCGAGCTCGCCGCGGCGTTGACGCTCGGGATCCGCGACTACGCGCGCAAGACCGGCTTCCGCACCGCGGTGCTCGGCCTCTCCGGCGGCGTCGACTCGGCGCTCACGGCAGTGCTCGCGGCACGCGCGCTGGGACCTTTGAACGTGACGGCCATGGCCATGCCTTCGCGCTACACGGCCTCGATGAGCAACGAGGACGCCGCGGTCCTGGCCGGGCGGCTCGGCATCCACTTCCACACCATCGCAATCGAGCCGATCTTCCAGTCGTACCTTCTCGCCCTCGAGCCGATCTTCCGCGGCCGCAAGCCCGACGTGACCGAGGAGAACCTGCAGGCCCGCATCCGTGGCACGCTGCTGATGGCCTACTCGAACAAGACCGGGGCGCTGCTGCTCTCCACCGGGAACAAGAGCGAGCTGGCCACCGGGTTCTCCACCCTCTACGGCGACATGGCCGGGGGCCTGGCGCCGATCGGCGACCTGAGCAAGACGGCGGTGTACGCGCTGGCGCGCTGGTTCAACCGCCAGGGACGCGAGGTGATCCCGGATCGCATCCTCACCCGGCCGCCGACCGCGGAGTTGCGGGAAAACCAGACCGACCAGGACACGCTGCCCCCGTACGACCAGCTCGACCGCGTGCTGCGCGGCCACGTCGAGGAGCGCCTCGGTGTCGGCGAGCTGACCGGGCGGGGCATCCCGGAGGACCTGACGCGGCGTGTGCTCAAGCTCGTGGTCCAGAGCGAGTACAAGCGCCGCCAGGCGGCGCCCGTGCTGCGCGTGACCGCGCGGGCCTTCGGCGAGGGCTGGCGCTTCCCCATCGCGCACGCCTATCGGCATTGACGACACGATCAACGCGACGCGTTATGGAGTGGTCGGAGTGGGGCGTGGCGGGTCGCTCGGCCGTGGAGAATGCAGGCGTGAGCGGGGCGGTTCTCCCCAGCGCAGCCTGAGCGGGCGTTCACTTCGGGCGGGCCGCTGGTGTCTTCACGTCGACGGGCGCATCCTGGCGACGGCGGCCGGCCAGGCAGGTGCCCGGCGCGTGAATTGCTTCTAGGATCCAAGCATCCAAGCAAGGGAGCGGAGAGCTCGCCATGATGACCCCAGGGAAGCTCCTCTCGATCGGCACCCTCGCGGCGGTCGCGGGAAGCGGCTGCATCTACCAGCGCGAGGTGGTGCGCGAATCGCCCCCGGTGGTGGAAGCCGCCCCGCCTCCCTATTCGTCGCGTCCG
>DASQBG010000072.1:0-18948 GCA_035635335.1 Myxococcales bacterium
CCCACCGCCTCGTCCGAGTACACGGTCGCGCGCACCTACCTGGAGTGGATCGCCGACCTGCCCTGGTCGAAGAAGACGGACGACAACCTCGACGTCGAGAACGCCCGCGACCAGCTCAACCGCGACCACTACTCGCTGGACAAGGTGAAGAAGCGCATCCTCGAGTACCTGGCGGTGCGGAAGCTGAAGAACGACATGAAGGGCCCCATCCTCTGCCTGGTGGGCCCGCCCGGAGTGGGCAAGACGTCGCTCGGCCAGAGCATCGCCAAGTCCACCGGGAGGAAGTTCGTCCGGCTCTCGCTGGGAGGCGTGCGCGACGAGGCGGAGATCCGCGGCCACCGGCGCACCTACGTGGGCGCGCTCCCGGGTCGCGTGATCCAGTCGATGAAGAAGGCCGGCAGCGTCAACCCGGTCATGATGCTCGACGAGATCGACAAGCTCGGCGCCGACTTCCGCGGCGACCCGAGCGCGGCGCTCCTCGAGGTGCTCGATCCGGAGCAGAACAACAGCTTCTCCGATCACTACCTCGACGTGCCGTACGACCTCTCGAAGGTCATGTTCATCGCCACGGCCAACCAGCTCGACCCCATCCCGCCGCCCCTGCGCGACCGCATGGAGGTCATCGAGCTGCCCGGCTACACGTTCGAGGAGAAGATCCACATCGCCAAGAACCACCTCATCCCCAAGCAGGTGAGGGAGCACGGCTTGTCGGAGGAGAACCTCGAGCTGTCCGACGCGGCGCTGACCAAGATCACCGCCAGCTACACGCGCGAGGCGGGCGTCCGCAACCTGGAGCGCACCATCGCCGACGTCTGCCGCGCGGTCGCGGTCGACGTGGCCAAGGGCTCCAGCGCCAAGCGGGTGATCACGCCGGAGGAGCTGGAGATCATCCTGGGGCCGGAGAAGTTCTGGTCCGAGACGGCGGAGCGCACCGAGCTTCCCGGCGTGGCGACGGGCCTCGCCTGGACGGCCGCGGGCGGCGACCTGCTCTTCATCGAGGCGACCAAGATGCAGGGCAAGGGCGGCATCACCCTGACCGGACAGCTCGGCGACGTGATGAAGGAGTCCTGCCAGGCGGCGCTCAGCTACACGCGCAACAAGGCGCTCAAGCTGGGCATCGACCCGCGCTTCCTGGAGAAGCAGGACCTCCACATCCACTTCCCGGCGGGCGCGATCCCCAAGGACGGGCCCTCGGCGGGCGTGACCATCTTCACGGCGCTGACCTCGCTCCTGACCGGGATCCGGGTCCGCGGCGACGTGGCGATGACCGGCGAGGCCACGCTGCGCGGCCTGGTGTTGCCGGTGGGCGGCATCAAGGAGAAGGTGCTGGCGGCGCACCGGGCGGGCATCAAGCGGATCATCCTGCCCGAGCGCAACAAGAAGGACCTGCAGGACGTGCCGGAGCAGGCGAAGAAGGAGATGGAGTTCGTCTTCGCCCACTCGATGGACGACGTCCTCAAGTCCGCGCTGGAAGAGGATCCCTTCGAGAAGGCGGCGAAGAACCCCCTTCCTCCGGAGACCCCGCCTCCTCCGGCCGAACAGCCCCACCCCAACGTACGGGCTTAGGTCACGCCGAACGAACTACCGAAGGCCCTGGTCAGCAATGACCAGGGCCTTTCTGTTTCAAACGAATTGCACCACGGAGAACACGGAGGATCAGGGTTCGTCGGATCGGGCGCGATCGCACGAACCGCGTGAACCGGAGTTTCTCCGTGTGCTCCGTGCTCTCCGTGGTGCAATCGTTTTGGCTGGTGGGGTCAGTCGGATCGGCAGACGCGGGATTTGCCTTCCTTCTTGGCGCGGTAGAGGGCGGCGTCGGCGCGGGCGAGCAGCTCCTCCAGCGAGGAGCAGCCTTCCGCGCTGGCCACGCCGATCGAGACCGTCGCGCTCAGGCTCTGGTCGAGGACCTGCAGCGGGTGCTGGGCAAGGCGCGCCAGCAGGCGCTCGCAGGTGATCACCGCCCCGTCCACCGAGGTGTCCGGCATCAGCGCGACGAACTCGTCCCCGCCGATGCGGGCCGGAAGGTCGCTCGCGCGCAGGGTGGCGCGCAGCAGCGTGCCGATGTGCTGCAGCAGCGCGTCCCCCGCCGCGTGGCCGAAGTTGTCGTTGATGGGCTTGAAGCCGTCCACGTCGAGCGCGGCGCAGGCCAGCGGATGCCGGTGCCGGCGGTGACGCACCCACTCGTTGTCGCCCTGGTCGAGGAAGGCACGCCGGTTGAAGAGCCCGGTGAGCGAGTCGTTCCGCGCCAGCTCGCGCAGCCTGCCCGTCATCGCGGCGAGCTGCGCCAGCATCTCCGAATGGCGCCGCTTGAGCGCCTCGACCTGGTCGACCAGCCCCTCGGTGACGGGGATCTCGCGCCCCAAGCCCGCCACCAGCGGGCCCTCCAGCTCGAAGAACCGGTAGGTGGCGGGAACCAGCCGGTCCCGGCCCCGGTGGGTCAGCTCCAGCGAGAAGGCCTGGGTCGCGTCGCGCTCCAGGGCCATCGCCTGGTCGAACCGCGCGCGGGACGGTTCGTCGAGCGACCGCGCGAACTCCATCCCCGGCTCGACCTGCGCGACGGCCGCGCGAAGCCCCGCGCTCGCGCGCACGACCCTGAGCTCGGCGTCGAGCACCACGAGCAGGTCGGGGCAACGCTCGACCAGGATGGAATCCAGACTGTCGACCAAGGAAGGGGAACCTCTGCGATCAGGATAATCGTGGAGATTCCGCGGACAAAAGGTGAGTGGATGTAGGGCGTGAGACCACCCGTCCCGCTGGGCCGCGCCGGTTGCACCCGCTGGCAGTGCGTGGAATCTCTCCGGCGTGGAACGGAAGGCCGTGCTGGTCACCGGGGCGGCGGGGCTCATCGGGTCCCATGTGTGCGCGGCGTTCGCGCGCGCGGGGTGGGAAGTGCGCGCGGTCGATCGGCCGGGCGCCGACCTGTCCGAGGCCCGGGCGGTGGGGGCCGCTCCTTCCGAGGCACAGCTCGGCAGCCCGGAGGGCGCGCTGTTCGCCGCCGAGCTGGCGAAGGGCACGGGGCTGGTCGCGCACGCCGCGTTTCCCGGCGCGGGGCTCAAGGAGGAGGCGCTCGGGTCGGCGCGCGCCTCCATGGCCGCCGCCCTGGCCGCAGGCGCGCCGCTCCTGCTCCTGTCGAGCTGCACCGTCTACGGTCGTCCCGGCAACCTCCCCTGCGAGGAGGGTGATCCCAAGCGCCCAGTCGACGCGCACGGGATCGCGCGGTGGGCGGTGGAACGCGAGGCGTTCCTCTGGCGCCGCACGCGCGGGCTCAAGCTGGTGGTGCTGCGCCCCGCTCTCACCTACGGCCCCCGGCAGCGACGCGGCCTCGCCGCCGCCCTGGTGGTCGCCTCGCTCGCCGCCCACGGGGATCGCGCGCTCTGGCTCCCGCGCCGCGGCCCGGTGGTGCATGCCGTGCATGCCGAGGACGTCGCGCGCGCCGCCCTCCTCCTCGCCGAGCACGAGCACCTGCCCGCGCTGTTCGGGCGCGCGTACAACGTCGCCGACGACGTCCCGCTCCCGCTGGAGGAGCTGGCGCGCGCGGTGCTGCAGGCAGCCGGCGCGCGAGAGGCGGGGCGGCTGCCCTACTCGCCGGCATCGGCGCGAGCCGGCCTCTGGGTGCTGCGCCACACGCCCTCCTGGGTCTTCTGGAACCGCCTCAACAAGCGCCTGGCGCGGGCCTGGCTGCGCGCGTGGGAAGGGCGCCCGCCCGTCGCGCCCCCGCGGCTGACGCCGGACCTGCTCGAGCAGCTCGCCGCGGACCGCTACTACGACACTAGCCGCCTGCGCGCCTTGGGATTCGTGCCCCGCTGGCCGAGCGCGATCGACGGGCTCCTCGAGCTCGCCTCGCAGAGCCGCGCACACGGGCTGCTGCCGGCGCCGCACGGGGCGCCGGCGCTCCCGCAGCCGGCGCGCACCGGAAGTTGACACCACCCGGCTGCAACCCTGAGATCGACCCGATGGCCGAGTCCGCCGCCGAGCTGGAGCAGAGGGCCGAGCGCGCCGTGCGCCGCGGCGAGCTGCTCGCGGCGCTGCAGCTCTTCGAGGAGCTGATCGTGCGCGAGCCCCGCGACGGGCGGGTACGCCAGCGGATGGAATCGGTGCGCGCGCTGCTGCAGCCGGCGGAGCTTTCGGATCGGCGCCCGCCGGAGCCGGAGCCGGAGGACGCGGAGCCCAGGCCCGCCGCCGGAACGCTCACCGACGCCGAGCAGGGCGAGCTGCACGCCAGCGCCGGCCGGTTCGTGGAGGCGCTGCGCTGGTACCAGCGCGCGGCGTCCGCGGCGCCGGACAACGAGCTTGTCCGCGAGCGCCTGGACGAGCTGCGCGAGCTGGCCCCGCCCGGCGCGCGGGCCGACCTCGCTTCCGCCGAGCAGCTCCCGGCGCCGCCCTCCGCGCACGCGCCGCCGCGGGCAGCGTCGCGATCGCACAAGGTGGCGCATGCGAGCTTCGCCCCCCTCGAGGGCCAGCGCGCGGGGCAACCGCTGCCCCGGGATCCGGTGAAGATGCTGGAAGCGCTCCTCGAGCGCATCCGCGCGGGCCGGCGGGGCGCGCCGACGCGCGCTTGATTGGTCGGCGCCGCACCGCTACAGTGCCAACGCTGTCGTGCCCCTCTCGTGGGCGCCCGCGAAATTCCGCGCCGACACGGCCGCTTGCCCAGTGGCTCCGGCGCGTTCCGCGCGGACCCCGGGGGAGCACGACCGCGACACGGGCGTCCGAGGGAGGGTGGTCGTTGCAGCTTGGCCGGTACCGGCTGGATGAGCAGGTCGGCCAGGGCGGGATGGCCGTCGTGTGGCGCGGCTTCGACACCCAGCTGCGGCGCATCGTCGCGGTGAAGGTCCTGCACCCGCACCTGCACGCCCGCGAGGACATCCGGCGCCGCTTCGACCGCGAGGCGCAGGCGGTGGCCCGCCTGCACCACCCGCACATCCTCGACGTCTACGACTTCAGCGGGCTCTCCGCCGAGCCGTCGTACCTGGTGACGGAGTTCATCAGCGGCCGCACGCTGCGCGAGTTCGGCGAGCACACCGCGTTCGACCCGCCCGAGCTGGCGGCGGCGTGCCTGCTGCCCATCGCCGAGGCTCTGGAGCACGCGCACGCGGCCGGCGTGGTGCACCGCGATTTGAAGCCCGAGAACGTGATGGTGCGCGAGGATGGAGTGGTGAAGCTGACCGACTTCGGAATCGCCGCTCTGCTCGACCCAGGCGAGAAGTTCACCATGACGGGCAGCATCCTCGGATCGCCCGCGCACCTCGCGCCCGAGACCATCGAGGGCAAGCCGGCCGACCCGCGCAGCGACCTGTTCTCCTTCGGCACCATCCTCTATTGGCTTTCGTGCGGCGAGCTGCCCTTCCAGGCCCCCAGCCCGGCGGCGCTCCTCCGCGCCATCCTCGACGGCAAGCTGAAGGACCCGCGCACGGTGCGGCCGGCGGTGAGCGACGGGCAGGCGAAGATCATCTCGCGCTGCCTCGAGCGCGATCCGGCGCGCCGGTACCAGACCGCCGCCGGGCTGCGCGCCGAGCTCGAAGCGCTGCTCGCCGATGCGGGCGTGGAGCAGCCGCTGGAGGTGCTCGCCCGATTCGTCGGGGCCCCCGGCGAGGAGGGACCGCGCGTCCGGGCCAGGCTGGTCGCCCGCTGCCTCTCGCGCGGCGAGGAGGAGCTGTCGCGCAAGCGGACCAGCGCGGCGCTGGCGGCGTTCGGCCGGGTGCTGGCGCTCGACCCGCAGAACGCGCAGGCGAAGGGCCGCGTCGATCGCATCCGGCGGCGAGCGAAGCTCCTGAAGCTCAGCCGGCGCGCGCTCATCGGCGCAGCCGCCTGCGCGATGGTGGCGCTGGTCTCGGTTCCGGCGATCCGATTTGCCGATCGGGTGCAGGCGGCGCGGGCGGAGCGCGAGCGTCAGGAGGCGCGGGCGAGGGAGCTGACCGCCGCGGCGGCGGGCGGCGCTACTCCCGCCGCCGCACCGCCCGCCGCCGCACCGCCGGCGGACGCGCCTTCCACGGCGCAGGCGGGCTCGACCTCCAGCGCCAAACCCGCCGGCGCTCCCGCGTCGCGGGAGGTCAATCCGCGGCGCGAGCAGCGCGTCGCCACGGCCGAGGGCGTCAAGCTGCTCCCCGTGGTGCTGGCCCAGAAGGTGCCCGCGCGCGTGATCGTGGACGACACCGATCTGGGGCAGGACCTCATGATCCGCGCGCAGCTCGCCCCGGGGACGCACCGGGTCACCGTCCAGCACAGGTGCTGCGCGGACCTGAACACCCAGATCGAAGTCCGGCCGGAGCGGCAGCGCTATCCGCTCGAGACGGGCGCTGCGCGCCCCGCTCAGCTGCGCATCGTGGGCGGCGATCCGGATGCGCAGGTGTGGTACTCGGACGAGAAGACCCCGCCGACGCCGCTCGGGTTGGTGCGGGACCTGCGCACCACGCCGGCGCGCATCGCCATGACCGAACCCACCCACCGGTTCATCATCACCGTCGGTGAGAAGGCCATCCAGCGGACGCTCCGGGCCGGGAGCGAGAACCAGATCGACATGGCCGGTGAGCCGTGAGCAGCGCACTCGTCCTCGTGGCCGCGCTCGCGGCGGCTGGGCCCGCCTCGGCACAGCAGACGGAGCGCCAGCAGCTCGAAAGCGAGGACGCCGCCGCCGAGCAGGTCCGGATCGCCCAGCGCGACTTCGAGTACGGCGACTACGCCAAGGTGACGCAGCGGCTGGCCGGCCTGGTCGAGGTGGGACGCTTCGACACGCCCGAGCTGCGCGCACGGGCGTACTCGCTGCTCGGTCAGGCGCTTCTCTTGCAGAACCCTCCCCGCCAGGCCGAGGCGCACCGGGCATTCCTGGAGTTGCTGTTGCTCGACCCCGACACCGAGCTGGATTCGTTCTACGTGCCGCCGCGGGTGATCGAGTTCTTCGATCGGGAGAAGAAAGAGCTGGAGCCGCAGATCGCGCCGCTGCGCGCGCAGAGGCGGGCGGAGAAGGAGGCCCGCCGGCGCGCTTTCGAGGAGGAAGCGCAGCGGCGGCGCCAGGAGGAAACCGAGCGGCGGCTCAAGACGATCCAGCCGAACGTGGAGCGCACCGTCGTGCAGCACGAGTACTGGGTCTCGCTGCTCCCCTTCGGGCTGGGACAGCTGCAGAACGGCGACCGGACCCTGGGCTACACGCTGGCGACGCTGGAGGTCATCTTCGGCGCCGCCAGCGTGGGCAGCGCGCTGCTGATCGAGACGTTGCGCGATCAGAACACGCAGAAGTTCGGGCCCGGCGACTACCAGATCGCGCACCGCTTGCAGATCGTGAAGTGGGTCGGCGCGGCCGCCTTCTACTCGCTCTGGGCGTTCGGCGCGGTGCACGCGGCGATGAACTACAAGGCGCACACCATCGTGAAGGACCAGCTGCTGGTCGGCCCCGCCCCGGGATCGACCGCCTCTCCCGTGATGCCGGTCCCCGAGCCCACCGAGCGGCCTCGCAAGACCGCCCCGCCGGCCACCGCGCCGCCGGCTCCCAATCCCCCGCGGAGCGATGGCAGCGGCCGCCCACCGCCCGGGGCGAGCCCGGTCTGGCTCCACCTGCCGCGAATCGCCGCCTTCGAGGAGCCCTGATGGCCTCCCTCGTCGTCCATCTCGGCGGCGCGGCGCCCGCGCAGGTCCCCCTGGTCAAAGCGCTCACCACGGTCGGCGCGGGCGCGGACAGCGACGTGCGGGTGGACGAGGTCCGGGGCGTGGTCGCCATCCAGTTCGACGGGTCGAGCTACATGGCCACCGCGCTGGAGGGAGCGCCGCTGATCGTGAACGGGAAGAAGCGCGAGCGCGCGCACCTGAGCGACGGCGACACGCTCCAGCTGGGACGCACGCGCCTGGTGTTCCAGGCCGCGGAGGCCGTGGCCGCGCCGGCGGACGTATCGGCGCTTGGCGGCAGTCCCGACGCGGCGACCCTGGCCGTGCTGCGCCTCTCCGAGTTCACGCTCGCGCTCGCGCACGAGCCGGGCACCGAAAAGGCGCTGGCGCGGCTGCTCGATGCCATCATCGAGGTCGTCCGCGCAGACAAGGGTTTCCTGATCGTGGTGGAGGACGGCGCCCCGCGCGTCGAGGTGGCGCGCAACTTCCAGCGGCAGGACATCCAGAACGCGGTGGAGCGCCTCTCGGACTCGATCGTCGAGCGGGTGCTGCAGACCCGCCAGCCGGTGATCGTCAGCGACGCCTTGACGGACGCGCAGTTCAACGCCAGCGCCAGCGTGGTGAACCTCAAGCTCTCCAGCGTCATGTGCGTACCGCTCATCCGCCGCGGCGAGTTGTACGGCGCGGTGTACGTGGGCAACGACCGCATCGCCAACCTGTTCACCGAGCGCGAGCTGCTCTTGATGACCTCCTTCTGCGCCACCGCCGCGCTGCTGCTGGAGCGGGCGCTCGAGCTGGACGAGCTGCGCACGCGGCAACGGGAGCTGGAGAGCCGCCTCGAGGAGCAGGCCTACGGCGACATCATCGGCGCCTGCGACGTGATGCGGGACATCTTCCGCAAGATCGACAAGGTGGCGGCCGCCAACATCGACGTGCTGGTCACCGGAGAGTCGGGCACCGGCAAGGAGCTGATCGCGCGCGAGCTGCACCGGCGCTCGCCGCGCAAGGCAGGGCCGTTCGTCGCCATCAACTGCGGCGCGATCCCCGAGAACCTCCTGGAGAGCGAGCTGTTCGGCCACGCCAAGGGCGCCTTCACCGGCGCGGTCGCCGCCAGGCCCGGCAAGTTCCAGGCCGCCAGCGGCGGCACGCTCTTCCTCGACGAGATCGGCGACATGCCGCATTCCCTTCAAGTCAAGCTCTTGCGCGCGCTGCAGGACCGGCAGGTGACACGGGTCGGTGAGAACCGTCCCGAGCCGGTCGACATCCGCATCGTCTCCGCGACCAACAAGGACCTCGACGAGGAGATGAAGGGGGGCCGCTTCCGCGAGGACCTCTTCTACCGGGTGAACGTGGTCCACCTCCACCTGCCGCCACTGCGCGAGCGCGGCGAGGACGCGGTGATGCTCGCCAAGTACTTCCTCTCGCGCGCCACCCGCGAGCTGGGCAGCAAGGTGAAGGGGTTCGGGAACCAGGCGCTGGTCGCGATCAAGCGCTACCGGTGGCCGGGCAACATCCGCCAGCTGGAGAACCGGATCAAGAAGGCGGTGGTTCTGGCCGACAAGCCGCTCATCACGCCCGACGACCTGGAGCTGCGGGCCGAGCAGCTGGATCCCATCCTGCCGCTCGCGCAGGCGCGGGACGAATGGCAGAAGCGCTACATCAACGAAGTCCTCGAACGGAACGGCGGCAACCGGACCAAGACCGCCAAGGACCTCGGGGTGGATCCGCGCACCATCTTCCGCCACCTGGAGCGCATGGAGGCGGAAAGGCGCGGAGAGGCGCTCCCACCCGACCCGCTGGATCCGGAAGGATGACATCCGTGTCGCGCCTGAGCGGCGCACGAGCGCGCGACCGTCACGCAAATCATCGGATTCCGCGATGATCCGTCCTGGCTCGCCGCTTGCTCCAAGAGGGTTTGCGGGCATGTGTGTGTCCGCGGCCGTTCTGCTCGTCCTCGCCCAGGGATGCCTGATGCCGCAGTCCGTGGATCCAGTGAACACGCGCCCGCACACGATCCCGCGCGTGGACTTGACCAACTTGCCCGACTACCTGCTGCAGCCGTTCCTGACGCTCAATGCTCAAGGCCCTGCCGATCTCGCCGCGAATCCGCCGTGCCACTGCCAGCTGGACGTGGGCATCCGGGCCATCATCGCGGACGACCCGACGGTGGACGTCGAGGTCCGCGTCTTCGTCGACTACGACGTGAACGTCGCCCGATCGCAGCCGCCGGTCGACCGGATTCCCCTGTCCGGTTCCTTCACCAGTTCGGAGACGACGCGTCTTCTGCCCACGCTGCAGTTCGATTCGGCCAAGCTGGGCGGACAGGGTCTGCACGTGGTGGAGCTGGTCGTCGCCGAACGCGAGGGGTTCGCCGCCACGACCGTCTTCCCACCGCAGCGGGCGATGCAGCCGAACTTCGAGTCCTCGACGTTCAAGTTCGTCGTGCAGGTGCTGCCGCAGGACCCGTCGCGCCAGAGCTGCGGCGACCCGCCCCAGCGGCCGCCCCAGGTGAAGAGCTGCCCGTGAAGGCGCGCGCCGCCGGCTGCCTTCTGCTCGCCGCGGCGGCGGGCGTAGCCTGCAACATCCGCGACCCGCGGCTGAGCGGAGCCGCCTTGCCCTGCAGCTCGAGCGCGCAATGCTCGACCGACTCGGTGTGCTTCCTGGGCGAGTGCCGCGGCACCTCGTCGCAGCTGTCGCTGGTGATGGCCGAGGTGCGCGCGCCGGGGGACCAGCAGCTGGGTGTGGTGCAGAGGGTCGGCATCGACCTGCGGCAATCCACCCTGGTCGACTTCCAGCTCCAGCCGCTGCTCCACGCGTCGGGCACCGTGGTGCAGTCCGTGGACGGCCAGCCGGGCGCAACGACGCCGGTGCCCGATGCCGGCGTGGTGCTGACCGACTCGACGCCGGCCATAGCCGATCGCGCGGCGAGCGTGGTGGCGCAGACCGATGCCTCGGGCGCGTTCTCGCTCACCTTCGCATCCTCGACCTCGACCCTGCTGGTGGTGCCGCCCGCGCCCGCACCGCCCACCCGCCCGCCTCCGACGGCCCCTCCGCTGATCTCCCCCCTGAACATCGTCCTCCCCGCGCCGGGCCAGCTCGCGCACGTCAGCGGCACGCTCGTGAGCGGTCCGTCGCGTCTGGCCGGGGTGCGAGTCACTGCGATCGACGCGAGCGGGCAGCCTCTTTCGGTGGCCACCACGACCGACTCGAGCGGCGCCTTCAGCCTGCAGCTCCCCCCCGGACCGCCGTCCTACTTCCTGCAGATCGGGCCTGACGAGGCGGCCCCCGCCACCGATCCCGCCATCCCCTCGTTCCCCCTCCAGGGGCCGTTCACCGACACCGCCCCCGCGATCGGTGATCTCGGCGCGCTGCCGGCCCCGGCGACGCTGGCCGGCACGGTGCTCGACGTCCGGCAGCATCCGGTCGCCGCGGCGCAGGTGCTGGCGCTCAGCCTGGACCCGACCGGCTGGACGATCTCGCGCCAGGCGGTGACCGATGGGAGCGGCGCGTTCTCCATGATCGTCCGCGCCGGGCAGTACGCAGTGCAGGCGGTGCCCGACATCGACCCCGCTCTTCCCGGCGTGTCGGAGCCGATCGTGGTGCCGCTGCCGGCGCCGGGGCTCGCGATCGTCTGTCCCGACAAGTCGCAGGGAACGGGCGCGGTGATCCGCCCAGACGGCCAGCGGGTCGGGGCGGGCCACCAGATCACCGCCATGCGCCTTCCGAACCGCCTCGTCGCGGCCCGCATGTTGCGCGCGACTTCGACGGACGCCGCGGGCTCGTTCACGATCGTGGGCGACCGCGGACACTACCGGCTGGAGGTCCTGCCGCCTCCGGCCACCGGCCTGCCCCGGAAGATCGTTTCCGTGGAATTGGGCGCCGCCGGGCTGGTCACGCAGCTCCCGCTCCTGCAGCTCTCTCCGGCGCTCGCCGTGGTGGGCACCGTGGGCAGGACGGCGGGGCAGACGCCGGTGGTGGGCGCGACGGTGGACTTCTTCGCGCTGGACGCGAGCGGCACCCGGTCGGTCCTCATCGGCAGCGCTCTCTCCGACGCCCTGGGCCGCTACCAGGCCGTGCTGCCCGACGCGCCGACTCCCACCGACCAGCCGCCCTGAACGTGCTTGAACGGCGGGCGCGCAACGTTTAGAGACGGTGCGTGCCGGCGCGCGACCCGACCCTGCGGACCTACCGGATCGCGCTCTACGCCCTGTTCGGCGTCTTCTGCGCCGCCCTCTTCTTCCTCCTGGTGCGCTCGGTGGCCTCGGACCTGTACGGCCACGCGCCGCCCGCCGTGCCCCAAGCGTCCGCCACCGCCTGCCTGGAGGACGTGGACAGGCTCTACGCGCAGCTCTCCGCGCGCGCGGTGCAACCTGCCCCGGGCGGCCTCGAGGGAGGCTCGCTGGCACGCGAGTGGGATCTGTGGACGCGCCGCTGGGAGGACGAGGTGGCGCGGGTCAGCGCGCGCTGCAAGCTCGACGACGACCCCGACCCCGCCCTGCGCCAGCTGGCCGCCGCGCTGGAGGGCCTGGAGGAGCTGAGGCGCGACCTGTCGCGCAGCGGCGAGAGCGCCTCCGCCGAGGCACGCCAGGTGAAGGACGCGCTGGCGCAGGCGCGCAACCTGCTCGGCCTCAAGGCCCGCTGACGCCGGCGGTCAGGGTTTCGGGTTCACGGCCTGCGCCGCGGCGGCCGGACTTGCGGTGGGCTGCGCCGCGGCCTGGTGCGAGGCGAGCCGCTTCAGACGGCCGCGGATGAGCGCGGAGAACTCGCTGCTGGGGTACAGCCCGAGGGCGCGCTCGTACGACTGGCGGGCCTTCTCCGCGTTGCCGGTCTCCTCGTAATCGGTCCCGAGCAGGTAGCCTGCGTACTGCGCCGTCTTGGTGCTGCCGGTGCTCTTGATGAAGCTCTCCAGGGCAGGGATGGCGCGCTGGTGCTCCTTCGCCTGGGTGAGCGCGTTGCCGAGGCGGAACCAGACCATGCTCTCCTCGACGCGCGGCTCGAGCTCGATGTACCGGGTCAGCTCCTGCGCCGCGCCGGCCCAGTCGTTGCGCCGGAAAGCGGCGTTGCCCCGCTCGAGGGCGCCCTGCGCCATCTTGGCCTTCATGCCCACGGCGCGGTCGTCGAGCGCCTTGGCCTCCAGGCGCGAGATGAGCTGCCGGTCGAGGTGGAGCGCCTGGTCCATGGCCAGCGTCTGCCCCGGTCCTTCCTTCTCCGACCCGAGCAGGTCGTACGCGCGGGCGGCCTTCTCGCTCGCCTCGCGGCGCGAGCTCTCGCCCCGGCGCAACGTGTCCACCTCCTGCGTGAGCTGCTTCACCTTGCCTTCGTTCGCCGCGGCTTCCTCACGCGCGCCGCGGATCTCGCTGCGGGCAAAGGTGAAGGCGCCCAGGGTCGCGATGGCGGCGAACAGGATGTATGCCGCCACGCTGGTCATCATGTGCCGCTTCTCGAACTGCTCCTGCTTGCGGCCCATCTGCTTGAGCTCGGCGTGCAGGTTCTTGAGCAGGTTGTCGGTCTTGATCACCAGGTTGCGGGACTCGATCACCTCGCGGCGGAGGTCCGAGAGATCGCGGTCCCCGGCGGACTGGTGCTCGACCACGGGGGGCACGGAACGGGGCGCGGTGATCTCTTCGCTCATCGGCATTCCTTGGCTCGCTCTGCTGAAAGGGACGACGGCCGGCGGTCGGGAAGCATACCGCAGGGCGCCCGGTTTCCCGCATCGTTTTCGATCGGGCGCCTGCAGGGCTGGAGGTGGGACATCGGCGCCGGACCCATCACCACCCGGGGCCGGTCGGGTGTCCTTTGTCCTCGGGAGAGAAGAAGTGGATGATGATCCCGGCGGTGAGGAGGTTGCCGCCCATGTTGACCGTGGCCGTCGCGCTGGGGTCCGCGGCCGCTGACGAGATGCTGTAGCGATCCTCGATCACGCCACCGACGTGGTCGGAGATCCGGAACCGGAAGCCGAGCGCCACGAAACCCACCGCAGAATTGGCTTCCAGGTCGCCGGCGGGGCGCGAGATGGTGTTCAGCGAGTACCCGAGCCCGCCCCCGGCGTACACGGAGTACCAGCTGCCCTGGTTGAGGACCGTGTCGAGCGCCAGCAGGATCTGGAAGCTGCGGATCTTGAGCGCGCCGGCGCCCTCGCCGTACTGATCGAGGCCATAGCCCAGCTGGATGCCTCCGTGCAGCTCGTCGTCGAGTTGGTAGCCCAGGCCGAGAAGGAACCCGGGACGCCAGAGGCCGTGCTTGGCTCCGGTTTGGGACTGGTACTCCCCGCCGGGGATGGCGCGCACTCCTCCCAGCACCGTGATGGTTCCGTCGCCCTTGCCGGGCACGCCGGCGAGGGCGGGCGCGGCGGCGAGCAGGACGCAGGCGGCAGTGCGCAGGCGCATCGCTTCCTCCGGAGGGCGGGGCGCGGGTAACATACCGGCTGGGCCGCGCGCGCGAAATTTCCCGCCCGCCGGTCCGGGGCGGAATGGCGCGCGCACCGGAGACGGGGTTCTACTTCGAGCCGATGACCGAGCGGCTCGTGCTGGTCGTGGAGGGGGCACCGTTCCCCACCGACGACCACTGGGCCTACGTGGGCGATCCGATCGAGATGACGCCCGAGGTGGCGCGTCTCGAGTGCGCCAACCGCTGGCCTGGAGTGGACCCGGAGACGCTGGAGGTGGAGTTCGACCTCGATTTCGAGCGCGCCGTGGAGGAAGCCGAGCGGCGACAGGCGGAGGACGCGGCCGGGCTGGTCCGACGGGCGACGGAGCTGGATCTCGATCTGGATCTACTCTTCGCCCACGCCGAGGCCCTGCGCCACGCACCCACGGAACCTGCTCCCGAGGCCACTCGCGCCGCCCTCGAGGAAGCCGCCGAGAAGCTCGACGCCGCCGACACCATCGGCGCCGCCATCGCCCGCGCCGCCAAGAATCAGGACTAGAGGTTTCACGCAGAGCGCGCAGAGAGCGCAGAGGATTCGTTTTTTCGTCGGGGGAAACGCTGGCCCACCGACGCCCGATCGACGCAGACCAGAAACCCCTCTGCGGTCTCTGCGCGCTCTGCGTGAACCGCTCTTAGACCTGACGCTATCGGGCGCTTTGGGGCTGGCGGGTCAGGTCCTGGAATTCGGGAGTGGCGCGGAGGGACTCGAGGTCCGTGTCGGCGCGGGCGTGGGTGGCGAGGTCGCCGTCGAGCTGGAGGGCGAGGCGGAGGTGGTCCAAGGCCTGCTTGCGGTCGCCCAGGCGGGCCAGGGCGCACGCGTAGTTGTATTGCGCCTCGGCCAGGTCCGGCGCGCGGACCACCAATTCGGCCAGCGTCTCCGAGGCGTCCTTCACCTCGTTCTCGGCCAGCTGCATCACCCCGACCGCGCGCAAGGCGAGCTGGCGCTGCTCGGGAGTGAGGTCGCGTTCGCTCTTCAGCGAGGTCTTCCCGTGCGGCAGCCCGCGCGCGTAGGCCTGCTGGCCGAGCTCGAAGGCGGCCATCAGCGCCCCGAAATGCGCCTTCGCGAAGCCGGGCTCCCGGCGCGCGAGCGCCTCGAACCGATCCAGCGCGGCGGCGGGCTCGCGCCGTTCCAGGAAGCCCATCCCAGCGAGCAGATCCACCTCGCGTTGCTGCTCGGGCGCAAGGGAGAGGACCTTGAACGTGCGCGCGGCCGAGTCGAACACCCGGTCGGCGAACCGATCGCCGCGGGGACCGGTGACCTGCAGCATCAGGCAGTCGGCTCCGCGCGCGAAGAAGCCCCACCGGCTGCGGACGGCGGCGCCGGACGGTCCGCGAGTGAAGCTCCAGGTGGCGGTGGGCGAATCGTCATTGGATTGGTCGCGCGGCGCATCGGCCTGAGGCGGAACGTCGGGCGCGCGCTTCCGGTCGGCGTCGTCGGTCCGCTGCTGGAGGGTCGCGAGCCGCTTCTGGGCCGCATCGCGGCAGCTCCCCGCTTGCGCCGCGCCCGGGAGGGGGAACGAGCCGACCTCGACCTGCACGCCGGATCCCGAGACGTGCGCCGCTCCCTCGTGCGCGACCTGCCAGCCCTCCGGGGCGGGCGGCAGGGTGTACTTCACTCCGTGGAGCACGTCGTCGACCTCGACCGTGCCCTCGGGGCTGCTGCCCGCGACCTGCTTGCGCGCGCCGCCCGTCGCGCACGAGGCGAGCAGCGCGGCGCACAGAGCGAGCCGGTTCACTGGCGCTCCGGTTGGAGGATCCGCCCGCCGGCGGAATGGTAGAGGAGGCGCATCTCGCGCGAGGTCTGCGCCTCCAGGTCGTAGGCGAGGCAGAGGTCGTAGGGGCGCGAGTAGACGTGCAGGCTGACGGCGCGCTCGTCGAACGGGTTGGAGACGCGGTGGATGGCGTCCTCGCCCTGCTGCAGGTCGACGCAGCCCACCGACGCACGGTCGATGCCGCCGCTGGGCACCAGCCGGATGCGATCGCCGGGCCCGGGACCGTCGAGCGAGTGGAAGTTCTCCAGGCGCAGCCCGCCCTGCTGGATGGCGAGCCAGCAGAGCTGGTTGGAGTGATTGTGGATGGGGCTCTCGGTGCGCCCGTCCCAGCACAGCGCGAGCAGCTCGAAGAGGTCGTCGCGGTAGATCAAGTTCCGGGTGTACCGGCGCGGAGCGAAGTGGAGGAACGGCTGCAACGTCTCTGGGCGGATGGTCAGGTCGTGGAGCAGCGCGCAGATGTGCCCCGGCTGGAAGCGGGGCGGCGACACCCCGCGCAACGTCTCCACGATCCCCTCGACGGCGACGTGCATCATCGCTCCTTGGGCGTCCCGGCTTCTATAACGCGCTTCGGTCCCCCGCGGGTGCTTCCGGGCGCCCCGGCGTCCTCCAGACGGTGGGAGAAAGTGCGCAGCGCGCGGCCGGCCGCCAAGCCGCCAGCCGTCGCCGTTCCGGCGGCGCTGCTCTTTTCACGCCGCGGCGGCCACGGAATGCGTTCGGCGCGAGGTTCAGAGCGTGTCCGGGGGCGCTGCGCGGCCGTGCGACTCGTAGTCGCGGCCGAAGCGCTTCTCGATCTCGGCCACCGTCCACTCCGCCACCACCGGCCGGCCGTGCGCGCAGCGGGCGCCGTAGTCGGTGGCGTCGAGCGCGCCGAGCAGCGCGCGCGCCTCGCCCTCGCTCAGCGCATCGTGAGCGCGGACGCTGGCGTGGCAGGCGGCCCGCGCGAGCAGCGCGTCGCGGCGGCGCTCGAGCGATTCGCCGCGGCCGGAGCTGGACAGCTCCTCCGCCAGGTCGGTGAGGAGCGCGGCGAGCGCGGGCTCCTGGAGGGTGGCGAGCGGCGCCGGCAACGCCTTCACCGCCGCGGACCCGCCGCCGAACGGCTCGATCTCTACGCCGATGGCGGCCAGGTCAGCAGCTGCTTCAGCGATGCGGGCGGCGGCGGCCGGCGCGAGCCGGAGCAGGACGGGGACGAGCAGCGGCTGGACGTGGGCGCGCCGCTCGGCCGCCGCGCGCCGCAGGCGCTGGTAGTTCATCCGCTCGTGGGCGGCGTGCTGGTCGACCAGCACCAGCCCGCGCGGCCCTTCGCAGACGAGGTAGGTGCGGTGCAGCTGGCCCAGGTAGCGAAGCCCGGCGAAGTACGGCTGCGGCGCGATCAGCGCGGCCTGCCCGCCGGCCAGGACCGAGGCGCCGGCGCCTTCTCCACCGCTTCGCACGGTAGCGGGAGGGTCTGACATCGGCCGGACGGCGGCGGCGGCGAAACGGGGGTTGGCGTGCCAGCCGGGCTTCTCGTAGGGCGCGCGCTCCCCGTAACGCTGCAGCGCCTCCGCGATCCGCGTCGAGCGGTCGTCCGAGGAAAGCGCGTACGAGCGCGCCGGGGCGACCTGGCCGGTCCCGTCGAGCGGAAGCCAGGCCCCGGAGGCGAGCACCGACCGGAGCGCCGCGCTGATGGCCTCGTGGGCGGCGCGCCCGTCGGCGAGCCGGACCTCCGCCTTGGCCGGGTGGACGTTCACGTCCACCTCTCGCGCGGGGACCTCGAGGAAGACGAGCGCGGCCGGGTACCGGCCGTGGGGCATCACTTCGCCGTACGCGCGCAGCACGGCGTGCGTGAGCTGGCGGTCGCGCACCGCCCGCCCGTTGACGAAGAGCCACACCGCGGAGGCGTTGGAGCGCTCGATGGCGGGAGAGGCAGCCAGCCCGCGCGCGCGGATACCGCGCACCTGGGCGGAAATGGGCAGCAGGCGGCCGCGGACCTCGCGCCCCAAGGCTTCCTCCGCCCGCTGCTCCTGCACCGCGGCGGCCTCGCCGGGGGGCAGGCGCAGGAGGATGCGCCCGCCTTCGCGGACCGTGAACTCGACCTCGGGGCGGGGCAGCGCCAGCCGCAGCACCGCCTCCACCGCGTGCGCCTGCTCGGTGGCGGCGCGCTTCAAGAACTTGCGGCGGGCGGGCACGTTCCAGAACAGGTCGCGGGCTTCGACCGTGGTGCCCGGCGGGGCTCCGGCGTCCTCGAGGGAGAGCACCCGCCCGCCTTCGACCTCGATGCGCGTGCCCGCGGCCGCGCCCGCCTCGCAGGTGAGCAGCGTGAAGCGCGAGACCGCCGCGATCGAAGGCAACGCCTCGCCGCGGAACCCGTAGGTGGCGATGGCGAAGAGCTCGTCCTTGCTGCGCAGCTTGCTGGTCGCGTGGCGCTGCAGGCTCAACCGCGCGTCCTCGCGCCCCATCCCCGAGCCGTCGTCGCGCACGCGCACCAGGCGGCAGCCGCCGTCCTGCAGGTCGACCTCGACCCGGCGGGCGCCCGCGTCCAGCGCGTTCTCGACCAGCTCCTTGACCGCGGCGGCGGGCCGCTCCACCACCTCCCCGGCGGCGATCTGGTTGGCAAGCGTCTCGGGCAGGACGTGTATGCGCGGCGCCACGAAAGCGGCAGTACCCGGATCGGGCGGGCGCGGTCAACGATGGACGGTTCCCGGGCCGCGATTCGTCGCGGGAAGAGCGGGGGCAAGGGCGGGTCTCCCTTGCCCGGCGCAAGGCGCGCCTGTACACCGCCCGGTGGTGAACGCCCGCGTCCGCTTCGCTTGGATCGCCTGCTGCGTGCTCTGGGGCTCGACGTGGTTGTTCATCAAGCTCGGGCTGCGCGATCTTCCGCCGCTGCGCTTCGCCGCCGTGCGGATGACGGCCTCGGCGCCGCCCGCCTCGAATCCCAACCCAGCACCCCCTGAACGACTCGCCTCTGCCGGACTGGCCGCGCTAGAGACTAGAAACGTTTCACGCAGAGCTCGCAGAGCCCGCAGAGTTTTGTTTTTCGAAACGAAGCTTTTCTCTGCGCTCTCTGCGAGCTCTGCGTGACAACGTTTTTAGTCGAGAAAAGGCGACGCCCCGCGGCTCGTGGTGAGCGGCGGGGCGTCTTGGAGAAAAATTCCGGCAGCGACCTACTCTCCCACACGCA
>DASQBG010000073.1:0-9285 GCA_035635335.1 Myxococcales bacterium
CACGACGGTGCGCGGCGGCGAGCGGCCCCGGGAAGTGACGACGCGCATGTCGTGGCCCCTCGAGGTGGATCTGACGGCCCCGCCCGACGGCACGTTCCAGACCACCCTCCACCAAGGCTACGAGCGCTCCGACACGGTCTCGCACGAGGGCGAGATCGAGTTCGGCAGCGTCGTCTCGAGCTCGGTGGCGCCCACCGACAATTTCCCGTCGGGACAGGGCCAGGCCAACTCGCAGCACTATTTCTCCGCCGACTCGACCGGAGCCTGCTACAGCCGCAGCATCACGGCCGCCGTCGGAGTGCTGACCGGAATCGTCGACGGCGCCGATTGCGACCGCTGAAGACAGCTTCAGATGCGCCAGGCCAGGCGGGCGCCGAGCATCGCGTTGCCGCCGGTCAGCCCGCCGACCTCCAGGCCGAAAGAGAATTGGCGCTGCTCCAGGCCGAAGCCGAAGGCGGCGTGGCCGCGGACGGCGTCGCCGCCGTTGAAGAAGAACCAGGGGCCGATCAGCGCCTCGAAGTAGGTGCGACCGCCGGGCGTGACGCGCAGGCCGAAGTCCAGAGGGACTCCGGCCGTTCCCGAGGAAGTCGTCACCAGCGCGCCGAAGCGGCCGAAGGCCGCGATGCGGCGCGCGAGCCTCCCCTCGACCGCGAGGGTCAGCTCGAAGACACCCTGCTCGTTGAAGATGTAGTCGCCGCCGACGCCGAGCCTGACCTGCGCGGGTGCGGCGAGCGGCGCGAGCGAGAGCACGGCGAGGGCGGCGAGAGCGATCCGGAAGCGCATGCTCCTCCTCGGTCGCCGCCGATTCGGCGGCGCTGCGCTTTGTAGTCCGTCCGGAGCACCGACCGCCAGGGCGCCCAGGTAGGGAATGCGGCCCTGACTTCCCTACAGCGTCCGTCGATACAATCGCGAGTCATGTCGAGAACGCGCGGTACGCTTCTGTGGATCGACGTCCCCGGGCTGGGTAGCCGGGTCTCCGCCCAGCCGTACGCGGAGGGCGCGCGCATGATGCGGGTGTTCCGCGGAATCCTGCTCCCGCCCTGCGACGCTTTCGGCGGACGCCTCGCCTCGGCGGTGGGTGATTCGTTCCAGATCGTCTTCCGCCGCCCCACCGACGCGGTGCTGGCCGCCGCGGCGGTGCAGGACCGCGCCGCGCAACACGCGCGCGGCACCGGAGAGCGGCCCGACCTGCGCGCTTGCGTGGTGAGCGGCGAGATGCGGGTCGACCGCAACGGCGTCATCGGCGATCTGGTCGACCTGGCCGCCCGCGTCCGCGGCGCCGCCGGCCGCGGTGACGTCGTGCTCTCCGGCGACGTATTCGCCGCCATGGACAAGTCACGTCTCACCGCCGAGGAGATGGGCGACGCCGACGGAGTCCCCGCCGAGGTGCGGCTGTACCGGCTGGCGCGCACCCGCGGTTCCGACCTGCCGTTCGGCGGCATCGGCCTCGCCAGGGCGGGGCGGCTTCCCGGCATCGGCCCGGACGGCCTGCTCGAGGTCGGCGACTCGGCCGTGGTCCGCGCCATCGTGCCGGTGCGCGCTGCCGTGTCCCGCGCCGTTGTGCCCGCGCGCGTTGCCCTCGGCCGCGTCGCCCCCCGTGCCCTCGATCTCCTCGGCTCCGGCTCGGCCTGGGCAAGCCGCCAGGTCAACCGGCTCCCTCCGAACGTGCGCGCGTTGCCCGCCGCGGCGGCGGCACGGATCGCGCGCGTGCCGCGCAAGGCCCAGGTGGCGATCGCCGCCGGTCTCGCGGTCCTGCTGGGCGCGACGGTACTCCTCGCCACCCGGCGCAACGATCCCATCGAGCGTGCGCTGGCGCAGCACGACTTCCTCGCCGCCAGCCGCGAGCTGAAGCAAATCAAGGACGGCCAGGAACGCGTCTTCGCCGACGCGCGGATCCAGGAAGCGCGCGGCTCCTTCGGCCCGGCGGCGGACGGTTACGCCAAGGCTGCCAAGGGCGGGGAACGCCGCGGCCTGCAGCAGCTGGTGCGAATGACCGAGAGCAAGTCGTGCGACGCGCGCGCCAGCGCGGCCCGCGCGCTCGGCGAGCTGGGCGACCAGCGCGCCGTGCCCGCGCTGCGCAAGCTCGCGCAAGGGAAGTTCGCCGACGAGCGCCACCGCGGCGGCGCGTTCCGCTGCAGTAGCAAGCGCGCCGCCCGCGACGCGCTCGAGCAACTCCAGATCCAGACCGGCTGAGGTACACGGCCACCGCCGTCCGGCGGAACGTCCTCTGCGCGCGGACCCGCGGCGCCGGGAACAATGCGATGTCGCCCGCGCGTTCCCTGCTTGGAGCGGGATGTGGAGAACGCAACCGCTCGTCAGCACGGGGGAATTCAAATACGACAACCTGCCCTCTTGTGCGTAGGTGTCGCACCGCGCGACAATCACCGCGGGGTGCGTGTAGCCGCCGCGTTTCAATAGATTTGGAATTTGCTCGCCGCGCGTAGGAGCTCGGTATGCTGAAGCTGTCTTTCGCCGCAAAGATCCTTTTTCCCTTCGCGCTCTTGCTCGGCGGCTGCGGTTCCGAAACCTCGGACCTGACGGCGCGCGACTCGCAAGCGCTCTCCGGCCTCGCCCCGAGCGCTCCTGCTCCGGGGCAGGTCGTGTCCTCGAGCAAGGTCCTCTTCTCGGGACACACCAGCGCCGCCTCCGGCAGCGCGGTCGCGGTGACCACCACCGATGGGCGGCTGGTCCTCCACACCTGCCCGGCGACCGTGCGCAGCGATCGGACCTGGTCCTGCACGCAGCAGCTTGCCCAGGGCGGGTACACCTGGACGGCGCAGATCGCCGCCGCCGGGTTCACCTCCGCGCGGACGGATTTCGTCGTGAGCACCAAGGGGCTCGCGGCGCCGACCATCGACCAGACGCCTTCGCCGACCAGGGACTCGTCTCCCGTCCTGACGGGGACCTCCTCCGTGTACTCCGGAGGTGGAGAGGACGGAGACCATCACCGCGGCAACGGCACCGGGCAGGGCGACGACGGCGACCACGACGATGATGATGACGACGATGACGACAACGCGGTCGTCTCCCTGACCGTGAGCGAGAACGGCAAGGCGCTGTGCACGGTGTCCAAGGTCTCGAGCCGGCAATGGTCGTGCAAGGTGGCGAGCAAGCTCCCGGACGGGTCCCACGTGCTGGTCGCGAACGTGAAGCGCGGCGACTCCATCTCGCCGCAGTCGAACCCCGACGCCTTCATCGTGAAGACTTCGATCGCCGCCCCGACCCTGGATCAGGTGCCCACGCCTTCCAACCTGAACCGGCCGGTGTTCTCCGGTCATGGCGAGGCCGCCGCGCTCGTCTCCGTGAAGGAGTCGGGCGCGCTTCAGTGCCAGACCGCGGTCTCGGCCGGCGGCGCCTGGACTTGCACCTCGCCCGCGCTCGGCGACGGAACCCACACCGCGTCGGCGACCCAGCAGGATGCCGCGGGGAACGTCAGCTCGGCGGTCACGGTCACGTTCGTGATCGACACGCTTGCTCCCGACGCGCCCACTCTGGACGCTCCGGAGTCGCCCACCGCCGAGCCGCGGGTGACGTTCACCGGCACCGGCAAGGCCGGGGCCCAGGTGTTCGTGGTGGACGCCTTCCACCAAACGCTCTGCTCCGGGAGGGTGGACAGCGCGGGCAAGTGGAGCTGCAGCCCGGCGGATCCGCTCGAAGATGGCGACTACCTGCTGACCGCTTTCCAGGTGACGTCGGTGGGGAACCGCAGCGGCCCGTCGGCTCCGCAGATGCTCAGCGTGCGCACGCTGACGGCTCCGCTCTTCGAGGCGCCCCGCTCACCGACGCGCGAGCCGACGCCGCTCCTCACCGGGACGCTCTCCGGCGCAGTCGCGCGGCCCGCACTGGCCGTCGCCGTGCTGAACGGCGAGACGCCGGTCTGCTCCGGCGCGGTGGACTCGACCGGGCGATGGAGCTGCCATCCGCAGCTTCCCGAAGGATCCTACCTGCTGGTCGCCAAGCTCACCGACGGCAAAGGGCACTTCTCGGGCCCCAGCATGGCGCGCGTGTTGGTGATCGACAGGACGCCGCCAGACGCCCCGGTCCTCGACCGCCTCGCTTCCCCAAGCCGCAAGCACCGCCCGGCGCTGAGCGGCACGGCCGAGGCCGCGAGCGCGGTCACCGTCACGGACGCGGCCACGGGAGCGGCACTGTGCGAGGCGAGCGCGAACGGCGCCGGAGCGTTCAGCTGCAAGCCCGAGCGCGAGCTGGCCGCCGGGATCCACCAGTTCAGCGCCACCGCGGCCGACGCCGCCGGGAACGTCTCGCTCCCCGCCGCGCCCGTCGGCCTGACCATCTCCGACGTGGTTCCTCGGCCGCCCACCATCGATTCGCCCGCGGACGGCTCGGAGGTGGAGGATTCGCGGCCGGTGCTGATCGGGCGCACGGCGGCCGGCACCACCGTCCAGGTGACGCTCGATGGCGCCGTCTATGCGGCGCAAGTCGCTCCGGACGGGAAGTGGAGCCTGCTTCCCTCCGCGGCCCTGCCCTTCGGCTCGCACCACATCTCCGCCGAGGCGATCGACGCCGACCAGAACGTCAGCGACGCCGCGCAGAGCACCTTCAACACGGTGGAGTCCGGCGTGGCGCGCGGCGGCTGCTCGAGCGGCGGGACGCCGTGGCCGGTCCTCGCGGTCGCCGCCTTCCTCGCCGTGCTGCCGAGGCGCCGCGCGCGCGCGCTGGCGCTTCTTTCCGCGCTGGCGATTCCCGTCGCTGCCGGGGCGCAGGCGACGAGCATGGACGTGTCGCTCTTCCGGCCCGCGTCGGGCGGAGACGGCTTCGCGGCCGTCGAAGGGGCGCGGCCGCCGCTCCCCGGCGAGCAGCGCTTCGAAGTGCGCACGTGGACCGACTACGCGAGGCGCCCGCTGGTCTTCAGATCGCAGTCCGGATCCGAAGACGTGCTGGTGGAAAGCCGGACCGGCGGCTGGCTCGCGCTGCAGGCGCACCTGCTCGGGCCACTGTCGGTCGCCGCCCAGCTCCCCGTCACGTACTCGCAGCAGGGGGACCTTTCCAAGCTGCCGCCCTCCTCGCGAGGGCCCTCTTCGCTGGTGGGTGGCTTGGGCGATCTGCGCCTGACCCCGCGCCTCGCGCTGCTGCGGCAGGAGTGGGCGGGCATCGACCTGGCGACGCAGCTCTCGCTGGAGTTCCCCACGGCGCGGGCGCGGACGCTCACGGACGACGGGCGCGTCCGCGCCGAAGGCCTGCTCGCCATCGGCCGCCGTCTGGTCGAGGGCGGGCGCGGGGATCTCGACCTGCTCGGCAACGCGTTCTTGCGTCTTCGTCCCCCGCACGAGCTGCTCGACGTGAAGACCGGCAACGAGGCCGGGCTGCGCGCCGGGCTCGGGTACCTGCCTGCTCGCTCGCGCGCGTGGATCCCCCGGCGCGTCTACGCCGAGATGGAAGCGCGCACCTCCCTGCGCGGGGGCTTCGCGGCGGGCACCTCGCCCGCCGAATGGCGCGTCGGCGCCACCGTCTGCCCGGTCCGCGGACTCGCGGTCGACCTGGCCGGCGGCGGCGCGCTGACCGACGGCGTGGGAGCGCCGCGCGCCCGGTTCCTGTTCGGCGTGGGATGGTCGCCCTCGGCTTGCAACGAGAACGCCACCTCCTTCCGCCCGTTCATCCGCCCCTCGCCGCTGCCCGTGCAGGTCTTCTCGGAGGCACTCAGCTGCCCGCCCGTCCCGGCCGAGGTGCCGAAGATGGTGCATGCGGCGTACGTCCCGGAGCCGCCGGCCGACCGCGACGGCGACGGCGTCCCTGATTCAGAGGACTCGTGCCCGGACCAGCCGGGGCCGGTCGCGAACTACGGGTGCCCGTTCGGCGCGCGCCAGCTGGTCACCGTCACCGCCACCCGCGTCGAGATCCTCGAGCAGGTGCGCTTCGCCACCAACAGGGCGACCATCAAGCCGCAGTCGCACAAGCTGCTCGATCAAGTGGCGGCGGTGCTGCTCAGCCATCCCGACCTGCTCCTGGTGCAGGTGGAAGGGCATACCGACGACCGCGGCAGCGCGCTGCGCAACATCGTGCTGGCGCAGTCGCGCGCGGAGGCCGTTGCCGCGTATCTGGAGTCGAAGAGCGTGCCGGCCGAGCGGCTGCGCGCCGTCGGCTTCGGGCAGGGGCGGCCCCTCGCGACCAACGCGAGCACTGCCGGCCGCGCGACGAACCGGCGCGTGGCGTTCACCGTCCTGCAGACGCGCTCGCGCGTGATCGAGGCCGGGCGGCCGCCGGATTCGTGAGGGCGTGGTAAGACGGTCGCTCCCTGCCGGGAGAGACCCATGCATCAATTCCGCGCTTTCGCCGTCCTCTTGTGCCTGGGTGCGCCGCTCCGACTCGGGGCGGAGGAGCCGGGCGGCACCCTGAAGAAGATCAAGGACAGCGGGGTGATCGCGCTGGGCCACCGCGAGTCGTCGATCCCATTCTCTTATTACGACGACAAGCAGCAGGTGGTGGGCTACTCGCAGGACATCGCGCTGCGCATCGTCGACGCGGTGAAGCAGGAGCTGAAGCTCCCCGGCGTGCAAGTGAAGCTGGTGCCGGTGACCTCGCAGAACCGCATCCCGCTGGTGCAGAACGGCACGGTGGACATCGAGTGCGGCTCGACCACCAACAACCTCGAGCGCCAGAAGCAAGTCGCGTTCTCCAACACCATCTTCATCGTCCGCACACGGCTGCTCACTCGCAAGGACAGCGGTATCCGGGATTTCCCCGACCTGGCCGGCAAGAACGCGGTGGTGACCGCCGGCACCACCTCCGAGCGGCTGCTGCGGAAGGTGAACGAGGAGAAGAAGCTCGGGGTGAAGATCACCAGCGCCAAGGACCACGGCGAGTCCTTCCTCATCCTCGAGAGCGGCCGCGCGGCCGCGTTCATGCTCGACGACGTGCTGCTCTCGGGCGAGCTGGCGAAGTCGCGCAAGCCGGCCGACTGGATGGTCACCGGTACGCCGCAGTCGCGCGAGGCTTACGGCTGCTCGATGCGCAAGGACGACAGGCCGTTCAAGGCGCTGATCGACCGCACCATCGCCACCTTGGAGACCTCGGGCGGGATCCTGCCCATCTACGAGAAGTGGCTGCAGAAGCCGATCCCGCCCAAGGGGCTCAACCTGGATTTCCCGCTCAGCGACGAGATGAAGGCCCTGTTCAAGAGCCCGAACGACAAGGCCTTGGACTGACCGGACGCGGATGGACTTTCGCATCTTCGTCAGCCCGGTCCCGACGGGCGAGACCACGTACCTGGGTTGGCTGCTCGTCGGGCTGCGCAACACAGTCGCGCTGTCGCTCGCGGCCTGGATCCTCGCGCTGGCGCTGGGGACCGCCCTGGGAATCCTCCGTACGGTGCCGGGCCGCGGGCTCCGCGCGTTGGCGGGCGCCTACGTCGAGATCTTCCGGAACGTGCCGCTGCTCGTGCAGCTGTTCATCTGGTACTTCGTGGTGCCCGAGATCGTCCCGGGCGGCCACCGCTTCAAGCAGATCGACCCCTTCGCGCAGCAGTTCCTCACCTCGGCGGCCTGCCTGGGCCTGTTCACCGCCGCGCGCGTCTGCGAGCAGGTGCGCGCCGGGATCGAGTCGCTTCCCCCCGGACAGAAGAACGCCGGGCTCGCGCTCGGGCTGACGCTGCCGCAGACGTACCGCTACGTGCTGCTCCCGATGGCGGCGCGGCTCATCGTCCCGCCGCTCACCTCCGAGACGGTCAACGTCTTCAAGAATTCCGCCGTGTGCTCGACCATCGGGTTAATCGAGCTCACCGCCCAGGGCAGGCAACTCGTCGACTACACCGCGCACGCCTACGAGTCGTTCCTCGCCGTCACCGTGCTGTACCTCGTGGTCAACGCCGCCATCCAGCTTCTCATGCGCGTGGTCGAGTCACGCGCGCGGGTGCCGGGCTACCTGGGGAGCCGGAAATAGCCATGTACGAGTTCGACTGGAGCTCCATCCCCGGCGCGCTGCCGTTCCTCTGGCAGGGCATGAAGGTCTCGCTGGGGATCACGGCGGTCGCCGTCGCCGTGGGGATCGCCTGGGGCACGGTGCTGGCGGTCATGCGGCTCTCGCCGGCCCGTCTGGTGTCTCTCTTCGCGGCAGCCTACGTCAGCCTGTTCCGCTCGGTCCCGCTGGTCATGGTGCTGCTCTGGTTCTTCCTCATCGTCCCCTCCCTCCTGCGGGACGTGCTGGGGCTCTCCCACGCCACCGATCTGCGGCTCGCCTCCGCGATGGTCGCCTTCGCCCTGTTCGAGGCCGCCTACTACTCGGAGATCATGCGCGCGGGCATCCAGAGCGTGTCCAAGGGCCAGCGCTCGGCGGCGCTCGCGCTGGGCATGACGCCGCTGCAGGCGATGTGGCACGTGGTGCTGCCGCAAGCATTCCGGAACATGGTGCCGCTCTTGCTCACGCAGGCGATCGTCCTCTTCCAGGACACCTCCCTGGTGTACGTCTCGGCGCTGGCCGACTTCTTCGGCGCCGCGTACAAGGTGGGCGACCGCGACGGCCGGCTGGTGGAGATGCTGCTCTTCGCGGGCGCCGTCTACTTCGTACTCTGCTCCGCCGCCTCGTGGGCGGTGCGCCTCTTGCGCCGGAGGGTGCTCGCGTGATCTCCGTGCGGGACGTCTACAAGTCGTACGGCGAGGTCGAGGTGCTCTCCGGGTGCTCGGTCGAGGTGCGCAAGGGCGAGGTGATCGTGGTCTGCGGCCCGTCGGGCTCGGGCAAGAGCACGCTGATCAAGTGCATCAACGGCCTGGAGCCGTTCGACCGGGGCGAGATCGTGGTGGACGGCGTCTCGGTGGGCAAGCGCGGGACGAACCTGTCCAAGCTGCGCGCGCGGGTGGGGATGGTGTTCCAGCAGTTCGAGCTGTTCCCGCACATGAAGGTGATCGACAACCTGACCCTCGCCCAGGTGAAGGTGCTGGGGCGCGGGGCCGAGCAGGCGGGGAAGAAGGCGCTGGCGCTGCTGGATCGCGTGGGGCTGCGCGAGCACGCCGACAAGCATCCCGGGCAGCTCTCCGGGGGCCAGCAGCAGCGGGTCGCGATCGCACGCTCGCTGGCGCTCGACCCCGTCTGCATGCTGTTCGACGAGCCCACCTCGGCGCTGGACCCCGAGATGATCAACGAGGTGCTCGACGTCATGGCCGGCCTCGCCCGCGACGGCATGACCATGGTGGTCGTTACCCACGAGATGGGATTCGCGCGCAAGGTGGCGAGTCGCATCGTCTTCATGGACCAGGGCCGCATCGTGGAGGAGGGGCGCACCGCGGAGTTCTTCGCGGAAGCCAAGACGGATCGGGCGCGGCAGTTCCTCTCGAA
>DASQBG010000074.1:0-3164 GCA_035635335.1 Myxococcales bacterium
GCTGTCGGCGTTCCGCGACCTGCAGTCGAAGTTCGCCGACAAGAACGCCCAGGTCCTGGGCGTCTCGATGGACGATCTGGAAACGCAAAAGCGTTTCGCGCAGAGCTTGAACCTGCCCTTCCCCCTGGCGGCGGACCCGAAGGGGGAGGCCTCCGAGGCCTTCGGCGTCAAGCACGGCACCTACGCGGATCGAGTGACGTTCGTGATCGGTCCGGACGGTCAGGTGGTCAAAGTGGTGGAGGGACGCGAGGCGATCGACCCCACCTCCGCGCTCGAAGCCTGTCCGCTCAAGCCCAAGAAGGCGTAAGCGGCAGCACGGGTCGCTGGTTCGGCGAGGCGACCTGGACGCGGATGCGAACGGCTCTGCCGACGTGAGCTGTGTGTTGGCTGTTCATGGAGGGAGCAGAGCGCGTAGGCGGTGCTGGTCCCGCGGCAACTCGTTCAGACTCGATGAAGTGGCTGGCTCCTCCAACGAGCTGACGGCGTACCGTCGCTCAAGCAGTTCAGCGCTCGAGGCGCAAAAAGGAGGAACCAGCCGTGGTCTGTCGATGTGTTGCATAGTGAACTCGTCCCGGGGCGGGCCGCACTGCGTCATACTGCCTCGACGTACCGCCTGACCGATGTTCGCCGGAAGGGAGGCCACTCTCCGCGGGCGCCTGCATCGGAGCCATCACGCCCGGCTGGAAGGAAGGCTGGTTCAACCGGTCGAACCACCGCCGGCACCCAACGACGCATCCGGCTCAACCGGATTAGCCCAGAAGGGGCGGCGCGACCCGCTCACCCGGCACGCTCCGCCACGAACTGGATCGCTGGCTTTCAGCCCTTCGCCTTGCAGGCGGTTCAACCGGTTGAACCAGCGACTGGGACGCGTCGGGTCGAGCCCCAGACGTGGGTAGCTGCCGCAGTCCGAACCCGCTCCGGAAAGCCCCTGAGTTGGCTGTGGCGCCGGGGCGCTACATTCCGGAGGCCGCGCGCTGACCGAGGCGCGGCGGAGGAGGCTGTATCGCGCAGTGGTCGTCGCACCCGGACGGGGGGTGCAGCCCTTCCCATGCGCTCCCCCAGAGCTGCTCGTTCTCGGCCACCAGCCGGGTGACGGCATGGCGGCCCACCACGTCGTCGCGGTCGAACTGCACGCCCATCTGCCCGTGCGTGTTCCACATCACCTGCGCATAGGAGAGGTCGTGGAAGGTGAGCCGGTCCGGGGACAGCAGCCGGAGCTCCACGCGATCTCCGGCAGCGAACCCCTCGATCCCGGAGAACCTCGCGCCGCCGACGCTGATGTCGAGCAGGTGCCCGGCTGCGATCCGCTGCTCGGACCGCGCTTCGACCGCGGCGTGGCACCCGAGCCGGACGCTCCGCCGCGCCGCCCCGGTCGGGCCCAGATCGCGCAGCGGCCGGGTATCGAGCAGCTCGAGCCAGGTACCGGTCCCGTCCACCGACGCGGCCACGCGACCGTGGAGCAGGCGCGGCACCTCGCCCGCGTCGAAGGTGAAGGAGATGCAGACCGGCGCCTCGGGGAGGAAGCAGAGCTTCTCGTCGGGGACGAAGAAGACGGAGCGACCACCGGCGTCGTGCACGTGTGCACGGGCCTGCTTCAGGTCGATGAACCGATAGCGAAGGCGAGTGCCGCGGCCCTGACCGATCAAGGTCCCCTCCTCGCGAAATGCGCGTACGGAACCACGAATGGCGTGTAAAAAAACAAGGGCCAGGGGTGCGCGCGGCCGCGCAGGTGTCAGACAGCGAGTAACGCCGCCCGGGCCGGGAGGCCGGTTGCCGCCGTGATTGCGGCGCAGTAGAGCCGGAGTTGCGCGGCGTACTGGGAGTGCGAGTCCGGGCGGGCATCGGTTTTGAAGTCGACCACCGTCCATCCTCTCACCTCGCGGAAAGCGAGATCGACGACGCCCTCGATCAGCGTCCCGTCTTCCAGCCGGTGCACGACGGGCTCCTCCCGCCGGCACTCCAGCGCTGACGCGGCGCGGCGAAGCAGCGGGTGCGCGAGGGCGGCCTCGACCGCGCGCACCGAGGCGGCCACTTCCTCCGCCGTGGCCCCGACCAGGCGCGCTTGCGCCCGGGCGACCCGCTCGATGCCATCGGACCCGGCGCGGAGATCCACCTCCGCTAGCACGGCGTGGACCAGCGTTCCAAAGCGCTTGCCCCGGGGCCGGGCGAAGTCCCGCAAGTCGACGGCGGCTGCTTCGACGGCCTCGGCGGCGGGCGCCACCAGCGAGCGTGCGGTGGCCGTCTCGATGCGCACCGAGGGCCGCGCCCCGCGCTCGACCGCAGCGGCTCGGCGCTCCTGCCAGCGCTGGTGCGTCCGGGCGGTGGGCTGCGCGGCGCCCTCATCGACCAGCAGCAGGTCGCGCTCCCGGAGCCAGTTCTCTACCTCGCGCTCGAGATCCAGCGCCCTGGGATCCCACCACACCACTTCGTGGGATCCCGCCTGCGGACGGTGCGCTCCGGGGGGAACGCCGAGGGCCCCGGACGCGCCGTCGGGCCGGTCGAGCACCGCCTCGCTCCCGAACTCCGGACAGCCCGGCGCGGCTCGCGGCTGGGCGCGCAGCAGCGGCGCGGGATGGACGGCGGCATTGAGGGGCTCGAGCCAGCCCTGCAGCTCCTGATCGGCGGTGACCGGCACCACCAACAGATCCCGGGCACGGGTCGCGGCGACGTACGCCACCCGCACCACTTCCTCGCGGTCGCGCTGCAGGAGCGCGGTGGCATCGGCCAGAAGCTCCGCCGGAGCGCACCCTGCAAGCGGCATGGCCCAGACCTTTCGCTCCGCGTCGACGAGGCGGGACGGCCTGCGCGGCGCGGCTGGAGCGCAGGGGTCGCAAAGGACGACCACGGGAAACTCCAGCCCCTTGGCCTTGTGCACGCTCATGATGCGCACGCCTTCAGTACCTTCCTCGACCACCGGAGCTTCCGCCGCCTCGCCGCGTTCCGCGTCGGCCGCCAGCCGATCGACGAAAGCCCGGAAGCTGCTCGCGCCCGCCGCCTCGAACCTGCGCGCGAGATCCAGCACCCGCAGGACGTTGGCCAGCGCCTGCTCTCCGGCGGGCCGGATGGCGATGCCGGCGTGCGCGCGGGTCGCGTCCAAGAGCCGCGAGAGCGTCTCCGCGATGGGCCTCCGGTTCCTGCGCAGGTGGAGGTCGCCGAGCAGCGCA
>DASQBG010000075.1:0-11254 GCA_035635335.1 Myxococcales bacterium
CGCGCGGTCCGGCGACGCGCTCGTCCGCCTCGAACGGCGGCTCGGGCCGCGGACGCACACGGGGTGTGTAGAGGAAGTACAGATCGCCTTGCTCGAGCAGCTGCGCCTCGGCCACCCGGATGAGTCTATCGGGGGAAACCTGCTAACGCTCGTACGTGCTTGCGGAACCGATCACCGCTCCACCGGGCGCGACGGCCCGCTGCGCCCGTTGCAGCTGGCGATAGCGCCAGATTGTGTACAGCACGGGCAGCACCTCGAGCGTGAGAAAGGCGCTGGACAGGAGCCCACCCAGCATCGGCGCGGCGACCCGCCGCATGATCTCCGCGCCCGCTCCCTCGGCCCAGAGCAGGGGCAGAAGGCTCGCGGCCATCGCCGTGATGGTCATGATCTTGGGCCGCAGGCGCTGCACGGTTCCCTCGGCGTGCGCGGCGACGATGTCCTCGCGGCTCCGGAGCCGCCCTTCGCGCATCCGCCGGTGGAACGCTTCATCGATGTAGACCACCATCACGACACCGGTCTGCATCGCGAGCCCCACGACCGAGAGAAGACCGACCCACACAGGGGCCGATAGCGGGTACCCGAGCAGGTACAGCGTCCAGAAGCTTCCCACCAGGGCGAATGGCACCGAGGCTAACACCAGGAGTGCCTCGGCGAGGCTGCGGAACTGAAGAAAGAGCAGCCCCAGCATCGAGAGCACCACGATGGGCACGATCCATTTCAAGCGCTTCTCGCCGGCAACCAGGAGAGGGTACTGCCCCGTCCACTCGATCCGCTCGCCGCCATCGAGAGGAATCTCCCTCGCCGTCACCGCCGCATCCACCTCGCGCCTGGCTCGCTCGACGTAGTCCTGCAGGTCGGCGCCCGCGGCCAGATCCACGTAGAGATAGGCGACGAGCTCGCCCCGTTCCGTCCGCAGCTGCGCGGGTTGTCGGATGTACGTCGGACGTCCCAGCAGCGCGAGGGGCACCGGCTGGCCGAGGCTGGAAACCTCACCGGAGGACGCGTTCGCCGCGCGGACGGTCAGCTCGCGGAGCTGATCGGCGGGGCCGCGCGGCTGCACGTCGGGCGCCTCCGGCGCGATGCGCACGCGAAGCCTGCGGCCCTCCTGCTCGATCTCGCCGATCTGGCCGCCGTTCGCGATCAGGTCTGCGGTCGACTTCACCGCCGCGGCGTCGACGCGGTGCCGGGCCAGCGCCTCCGGATCGGGCTCGAACGTGAGCCGCGTCTCGCCTCCCAACGATTCGAAGACGACGCTCCGCGTTCCCCGGATGCGAGTCGCGATTGCCCGCAGCGCCGTTCCCAGCATGTCGAGGCGCGCGGGATCGGGAGAGACGATGCGAATGCCCACCGGCGTGCGGATGCCGGTCGCCATCATGTCCATGCGGGCGCGAGCCGGCGCGGTCCACGAGCCGATCCAGCCCGGCAGACGGACCGCCTTGTCCAACTCCCCGATGAGCTCCGCCGTCGTCCGAGGCGTCGTCTCCGGCCAGAATGTTGCGAGCACCCGCCGCACTGGCGCCGGAGCCCAGCCCGAATACCACCGCGTCCGGGGTACCTTCGGCCACTCTTCGCGCGGGCGCAGTCGGATGGTGGTCTCCGCCATCGAGTACGGCGCGGGATCCGTGCCCGTATCCGCGCGTCCGACCTTGCCGAACACGGTAGCCACTTCGCCAAATCTGCTGATCGCGTGGTCCTGCCAGAAGAGCTGTGTCGCCGCCTCGTCCGGAGGGACGCCCGGCAGCGTGGTGGGCATGTACAAGAGGTCGCCCTCTTCGACGCGCGGCAGGAACTCGCCTCCGAGCCGCGAGAGGATCGGCAGACAGGACGCGAGCGCGAGCGCCGCCGTCGTCAAGGTGAGCGCAGGCCGGCTCAACGCGAAGTGAACGAAGGGCCGATAGAGCCGCACCAGGCTCCGCGTGAGCGGATTTTCGAATTCCGGGATCACCCGGCCCCGCACCAATCGATCGCGAAGCGCGGGCGCGAGCGTCAGCGTCACCAGTGCCGCCGAGGCGACGACCAGGGTCTTGGTCAGCGCGAGCGGGCGCAACAGCCGCCCCGTCTCGCCCGAGAACGCGAAGACGGGCAGAAACGAAATTGCCGTGATCAGGAGCGAGGTCAGGATGGCGGGGGCGAAAGATTGGGCAGCGACGACGAGCTGCTTGCGACGGTGATCGGAGGGCGCCGCCGGGTCCACCGTCTCCAGGCGGCGGTGCGACGCCTCCAGGGCGACGAGGTCCGCGTCGACTGCCATGCCCAGCGCGATGGCGATCCCGCCGAGGCTCATGATCGTCGCCGGCACGCCCAGGAGCCACATGGCCGCGAACGTGAGCAGCAGCACGACGGGCAGGGTCGCCAGGGGCACGAGCGCGCTGCGCATGTGAAGCAGGAAGATGAGGATGACCAGCACGACCACCCCGACCTCCTCGCCCAGAGCGCGCAGCAGCGTGCCCCGCACGCGCGTCGCCAGGTCGACGCGATCGTAGGTCATCGAGAGGTGGACCTCGGCCGGGGCGCCCGAGTCGAGCCGCGCGGCGTCGGCCGCGCGTCGGGGAAGCCGCTGACACTCCCGCGCGATCGTCCTCTTGACCTCCTCGACGAGCGCGGCCAGGTTCGCATCGCGCCGGGCGATGACGATGCCGCCCACCGCCTTCACTCCCGCGAGGTCGGCCATGCCCGACGGCATGTCCTCCGTAAGCCGCACGCTCGCGACATCCCTGATGCGGGCCGGCCCCTGGCCTTCAAGGGCAGCGGCGCGCACGGGCACCGCCTCGAGATCGGCGAGCGACGCTTTCGAGACGCCGCCGTTTGCGTCGAAGACGGCCCGCAGTGCTGCCACGACGTCCGTGAACGCGAGCCCGCGCTCGCGCAACTCGCGCGGCTTCACGTCGATGCGAACTTGCCGGATGTCGCCTCCGACCGAGGCGACTTCGGCCACGCCCGGAATCGATTCGAGCGCCGGGCGAAGCACGTCTTCCTGGAAGCGGCGCAGGTCGAGGAGGGATGACACCAGGGCCGGGTCGGTCAGCGCATACTGGAAGACCCAGCCCGTGCTCGACGCCGCCGGGCCGACCTGCACCCGCACGTTCGGCGGCAGCCGGGACCGTACGCTTGCGAGGCGATCGAGGATCGATCGACGGGCGCCGTCGAGGCGCGAGGCAGAGTCGAAGACGACGTCCACGTAGGCCATGCCCGTCATGGTGGAACCGCGGATGGCCTTCGCTCCCGGCACGTCCTGGAGCGCGCTGGTCAGCACAGCCGTCACCGAGGCGGAGACCTCCGGGGCAGCGTGGCCCATCCAGTCGGCCACCAGCCCGATCTGCGGATCGGACAAGTCCGGGATCACGTCGCCCGAAAGGCGGCGCCGCCCGAGCTCGCCGCCGGCGGCGGCCAGCAGCGCCGCACCGATGACGATCCAGGGATGGCGGGCGGACCAGGAGACCACGCGGGCGATCACGGGGCCACCCACTCTTCGTCTCCAGCTTGCATCCCAAGGCGGCGGTCGGCGTCGAGGAAGAACGTTGCCCTCGACACGACCCGCTCGTGCGCACGCAAACCCGACAGCACGACCGCGAAACCGTGCTTGAGGAAGGTCTCGCCGATCTCGATGGGTCGCTTCTCGAAGCGGTACGGACCGACCTCCGCGAGCACGTAAGGGCCTTCCGGGGATCGGACGATGGCGGAAGCCGGGACCGCGAGAACCTCTCGCGGCTTGCGTGGCAACTCGAGCCATCCGACCTGGCCCGGCTGGAGCCGCGCCGGCCCCCGCGCGGTGCGGACGGCATCCGGACGAAAGTGGATGCGCGAGGTCGATCGGTCCCAGGGGACGGCAGCGTCCGCCGTGCGGCGCACCGCAAAGGCGACCTGTGGCGCTTGGGTCAGCGAGAACGAGCCCCGGTCGCCGGTGGCAATCGCGGTGATCTGGTCATTGTAGAAGACCGCGGTGATCACGCCGTCGCGGTCGATCCATGCTGGCCCACGCAGCTCGCGGGTATCGAACAGGAGAGAGCGCTTGCGCACGAAAGTGATGATCCCGTGCCTGCGCACGTTGTCGACGGCGGTCATGTCGCTCATTCCGGCCGTCTGCGACTGGGGCGTGGACTTCGCAGCGGGATCGCGGGCGAGAGTCTCCAGCGCCATGCGACAGATGGGGCACTGCCCGGGCGCCGGTGCGCGGACGTCGGGGTGCATCGGGCAGACGTAGAGGATTCCTGCTTCGCTGCCCGCGGGAGCTCGAACCCCTATGAGAACGGCCGCGGTCACTGCGCCGGCAGCGAGAAGCAGGAGCAGGACGCGCGAAGCGACGATGAATCGGCGCGAAACCGGGGGCGCATCCGCTGGCGGAATCCGGGGTGTCTCGCTTGGTGTGCGCACGCTGGCTCGCTGGAGCACGGTGCCACCCCGGACCCGTCCACTGGTTTTCTGGGACGAGGCCGGGGTGGCGCGTACGGCTTACTTCTGGACCAGGGACGGACGCATGAACTCGTTGTCCTCGTGATCGAGGATGTGGCAGTGGTTGACGTAGCCGGGGCCGGGGCCACCGGTTGGATCGAACGGGAACGCATTCTGCCCTGGCCCTACCCCGGCGACGGACACATGCTGCGGGGCCCAGCGCACGGCCAGTCGCGTAATTTCGCCCGGGAACATCTTGATCGTGTCCTTCCACCCCGCATCGAGCGGCTCGGGCGCCCTGGACGGGCAGGTCCCGCCCGCGCACGCTCCCTGCGCCGTGTATTTCGGAGCATCGAAGTTGATGTTGCCGCCGACCGCGCCTGCCGAGTTGCGAACGTCGTAAGACCGAGGAGGTCCGAACCCGGGGATGTAGACGCCCGGCGGGAAGTTGAACCCGTTGAAAGTTCCGCCCGGGAAAGCCGCGATCCAATCTGCCAGGTAGACGGTGAGATCGAACGGCTGTCGCGAGATCACCTGGAACTGGATCAGGTGGATGTGGAGAGGATGCGCGTCGCCAGTCAGGTTGGCGACCTCCCACAGCTCGGTCGAGCCCTGTCGCGGCGTCTCGGTTGCCCAAAGGCCACGGCCGTTCGGGGTCGAGCCAGGGACTGGTGTCGTGGTCCCTTCGCGATTGCCGTTCCACTTGGTGTTGTTGATCAGGCTCTGGATCGGGTCGCCCGCGAAATCCGGGGACCCGGGACCGTTCGGATTGGCGGGATTGCCTTCCTCTTCGACGAGGATGAGCTGCCGGTTCAGGTCGGGACCGCTGCGCTTGAGGTCAATCATCGGCGCCGCCCGGAGTGGAGGATGGTTGCGTGACGCAGGATTGAAGCTCGTGTCGGCGCCGCTCAACGGCACGGAGACCTTGAACTGCATCACCAGTCCATCCGAAGTCGCATCCGGCGCTCCGAATCCCACCGGACCGCCGCTCGGAAAGGGAATGACGGCAAAGTTCTTCAGGGTGAACGTCTTGCCCGCCTGGCCCGCGAAGTCGACGATGACGTCCGTGCGCTCGGCCGGCGCGAGGAAGAGGCACTTGGCGCCTGCGCGGATGTCGGCATTGCTGCCGAGGCTGATCGTGCCGGAGCAGGCGTTGGCCCCGTTCGCCGGATCGGCCACCTTGACAGGGTCGTTGAAGAAGCCACCGTCGGAACCGATCTGCCAGATGGCCGGTCCTGGCGCGCCGTTCACGTGCATGTCGACGCCCTGCTGGTCGAATAGCTGCATGATGTAGAAGCGCGCGTTGCTGCCGTTCAGAACGCGGAAGCGATAGCGGCGCGGCTGGACCTCGAGGGTGGGCCAGCTCTTCCCGTTGACCGTGATGACGTCGCCGAAGAACTCCGGGATCCAGAAGGGATGCTTGTCGGGATAGCCGGGTGGCCCGTTCAGGTTCGCCGGATTGTTGGAATCGGGGAAGTAGAGCTGGCCGTTGGTGTCGAACTGCCGATCCTGGATCAGCAGCTCGATCTCCTGGGGACCGGAGGGAAGAGTGATCGGGTTGTCGGCGCGCCCCGTGTCACGCTGGTCGCGGATGAAATAGAACCCGGCCAGACCGGCCACGAGGTTCAACCGGACGACGCCCAGGGCGTGGTCGTGGAACCAGAGCGTGGTCGCTTCCTGCGAGTTCCCGTAGTTGTACGTGCTGGTGACGAACCCCGCGCCTTTCAGGGCCTCGCCCGGCGTGAACCAGGCCTCAGGATGACCGTCGAACTGCGAGAGGACCTCCGCGCCGTGGAGGTGCACGACGGCAGGGATGGGACCGGCATACGGCTCGCGGCAAGGCGGGGCCAGCGGCGGGCCGTTCACGCAGTTGTTCCTTCTCGTGGTGCCGAGCGGATCGGCCCAGTGCAGCGACTGATCGACCGTGAGCAGGTTCTGCAGCCGCGTGTTCGCCAGGCTGTTGGTGTAGCTCACCGTGGTGGCGATGCCCTTGCGGGCTTCGATGGTGCGCGCGGGCCAGCTCGGGCCGGCGCCATTGATGTCATAGCCCCAAAGATACGTTCCTCTCCTGTACGGGGACTGAAGCGGCGCGTACACCGAATCGGGGAGGACCTTCTGCTGGAACTCAGCCATGTTCACGTGGAGCGTGGTGGTGGCGTCGGCTCTCCTCCCGGCAAAGGTCGGCAAGCGATCCACGAACTTTGGAATCGTGTTGCCGCTCAACGGCGTCTGGCCGAAAGTGACCGAGGCTCGGCCAGCCGTCGGCCGATTGGCGAGATCGCCCCCATTCGCCATGCCACATCCCAGCATCGCCAGCACCGATGCCCAAAGGGACACCGATGCAAATGGCAATCGGTAGCGCATCATGTGTATTTTCCCCCTGCAGCGACGCGAAGGTTATCGAGCCGCGAAATCGATCAATCTCGACTTTGTACTCGCGGTCAATCCCCCCAAGCCGTGCGTCGGAGGGGCGAATTCCACAACTTTCGCGCTGTGAAAAGTGTAACGCCCGACTATCGGTAGCGACTAACGATCACGGTCGCAGCCACCGTCCGCGCCGGCATCCCCGCCGCGGGGATGGTCCACGCATCCGGCGCGAGCGAACCCCAGCTGCACCCCGCCTGGGGTTCGCTCTTGCATGCGGATGCTTGGGTGGTGGTGCGCCCTGCTGGTTTCGAACCAGCGACCCCCACCGTGTCAAGGTGGTGCTCTACCGCTGAGCTAAGGACGCAGTCGGGTTGCGGGGTGTAGCAGGGGCCTCCGGCACGGTCAAGCGCGGCGCCGGGCCAGCCAGTCGAGGATGCAGGCGTCCACGCCCGAGGGCGCAACCAGCACTTCGTCCGCCCCGGAGCGTCCCTGCAGGGTCGCGTCGGGGCAGGGGCGCTCCTTGACCGGCAGCGGGATGCGGGGGATTGCCTTGACCGATTCGGTACGCACGCGCCGGAGCGAGCGGTCGCGCGCGCTGCCCTGCACGATGCGGGCGGAGAAGCGGGGCACGCGGTTGAGGCGGGCCGCCTCCTTGCGCGAGACGGGCATGTGCAGCTCGATCGCCAGCTGACCGCGCCACGCGCGCAGCTCGCGGACGGCCGTCTCGGAAAGCAGGTTGCTGCTGCCCGGGCGCACCACCAGGCGGACCTGGTCGGGGTCCAGCTTGCGCAGGTCTCCGCGCGCGACGGCCTGCTGTCCCAGGACGAGCACCATCAGCGCGAGGATCACGTCCGTACCCTCTGCGGCGGGAGCCGCATGAGCCGCACGAACAGCCAGAGGTACTTCGCCCAGCTCACCAGGACGCACTCGGCCGCGACGAGCACCAGCGCGATCAGCAGCGGCCGCGTCGGGGCTGCCGCCTCGGTGGCGCCCTGCACCAGCGCCAGGACGGTCGTCGCGGCGAGCGCCGCGGTTGCGTACTTGCCGAACCGGGTCGGCCGGACCGCGTAGCCGTGCCCGGTCCGTTCCAGCAGCCAGATGGCGGTGAAGATGCAGACGTCGCGGAACAGCGTGATGCCCAAAAGCCACCAGGGCAGCGCGCGAGACCAGCAGAGCAGCACCAGGGCCGCGAGGCCCAGCACCTTGTCGGCGACCGGATCGAGCAGCGCGCCGATGCGGGTGAACTGGTTGAGCGCGCGAGCAAGGATGCCGTCGAGCGCGTCCGTGATCATCGCGCCCACGAAGACGGCCAGCGCCGCCTTGCGCTCGCCGCGCAGGAAGAGGCCGACGAACACGGGGACCGCCAAAAGCCTTGCGCCGGTCAGGAGGTTGGGGATGTTCACTTCGCCTGCTCGTCGCGTTTCCTGTTCCAGGCAGACCAGTCGTCCCCCGCCTCGTCGGCCTCGGTGAACGGGGCCGGGACGCCGGGAGTGCCGTCCGCCGAAATCAGGATCTGCATCTGCCTGCCGACCAGCTTCTCCCAGGCGCCGCGGGTGACTTCCTCCGGCCCCGGGACCTCGCGGCGCCCGCCGTCCTCGGGCCCGGCATCGCTGGCCGCGTTGCGCCGGACCGCGA
This sequence comes from Myxococcales bacterium, assembly GCA_035635335.1. Classification (GTDB taxonomy): domain Bacteria; phylum Myxococcota; class Myxococcia; order Myxococcales; family 40CM-4-68-19; genus VBKO01. The sequence continues at coordinate 8,392 of DASQBG010000075.1, forward strand.
CCGTGCCCGAGTACACCCGGACCAGCACGCTGCGGTCCTGGTGCGCGTCGACCCGGAAGGTGGTGCCGCGTACGCCGGCCACCGCGTTCTCGGTCTCGATCTGGAACCTCTGGTCGCCACCCGCCACCGAGGTCACCTTCGCCCAGACCTTGCCGAAGAAGAGCCTGACCGAGAGCTGCCGCCGGGCGGGGCCGCGCTCGAAGTGCGCCGCGGCGAGTGCCAGGCGGGCGCGGGGGCCGAGCCGCAGCGCGCTCGCGTCGGAAAGCTTCAGCTCGAGCCGCGAGTCGTCGCCCGTCTCCACCAGGTCGCCCTGCTGCACGCTCGAGCCTTGCCGCAGATCCTGGGGAGTATTCGGCCCGCGACGCACCTGGGCGGTGCCCTCCAGGAGCGACACGGTTGCAACCCGGACCCGCGCCTGCGCCCGGATGGGCCGGGCGCCGCAGAGCAGCGCGCCGGCGACCACCCACGGCAGCAGACCGCCCCTCACGGACCCAGCTCGACGTCCACCGTGTTGGCGGTCAGGCCGGTGACGCGGACCGTGAAGCGGCCCAGCTTCTTCGACTCCAGCTCCTGCGCGAACTGCTCGGTGGAGCCGACCAGCGTGACGTCGAGCTCCTGCGTGCCGCCCGAATAGCTGCGCTGCGCGACCGCGCGGACGCCCCGGACCTGCTGGGTGAGGGCGCCCTTGAAGTCGCTGGCGGCGCGCAGCGAGCCCACCTTCCGCACCGTGACGTGCACGGCGTTTCCACCCGAGACGTCCTCCGACCAGCGGGCGCCGACCTTCTGGACCATCTGGTCGGCGAGCTTCTGCGCGGCCTTCTTGATGGCTTGCTTGCCGCAGGAGAGATCGTCGAGCGCCGCCGCGTTCTGGGTCGACTCGACAGTCGCGAGGACGTTTCCGTCGTCCGTGTTCACCGCCCGCGCGGAGAGGTTGGCGCTGCAGGAGTGCCAGTCGGGGCCCAGCTCGGCGAGGGGCGCGCGCTGGCTCACGATCACCTGGCCGAGGAGGACCACCTCGGCGCGCGTCAGCGAGCCCAGCTTGCGCGCCTGCGCCGCCGTGAGCGTGGTGGTGAAGCCGCCCACCGAGGCGGCCTTCTGCTCGGCGACCTCGGCGTCGACGAGCTGCCGGAAGCCGCGCTGGCGCAGCTCGTCGAGGACCACGTTCTCCGCCACGCGGAGGTCCGCGGAGACGACCTCGTTCCGCAACCAGGGCCGGGCCGGCGCGGCCATGCCGATGTTCTGCTCCGCGATCAGCACCATCGTGCGCGGGAAGTTCTTGCGCGCCATCAACAGGCCGAGCGCCTCCAGGTCCTTGTCGAGGGCCAGAAGGCTCACCTGCGCGCGCACGGTGACCTGGACCACCTCGCCGTCCATTCCTTCCTTGAGGATCTCGTAGCGTTTGACGTACCCGGTGGAGTGCTCCAGGACGGTGTCCATCTTGGTCTGGAACTCTTGCACCTCGGTCACGCTCTGCACCTGCGTGCCGACGGCCATCTTCACGGCTTGCCGGAGCGCATCGTCGATCGCCTTTTCGCGCGCCGCCGGCTTGTCGCCGTTCAGCACGGCGGCCTGGCCGGTGGCTTCCTGGACCTGGACTTCCTCGGCGGCGCCCGCCGCGAGCGGCAGGGCGGCGACGAGCGCCGCGATTCCGAGGATGCGCATCACTTCGCTCCAGCATCGGGGGTCGTGTTCGAGGTCGGGGTCACGCTCGAGGTCGGGGTCACGCTCGAGGTCGGGGTCACGCTCGAGGTCGAGTCGGGTTTGGTGGCAGCAACCGCAGGCGCCTTCAGGCCCTGCGCGATCTCCGCCGGAAGCTGGTCCAGCGGCACCTCCACGTCCAGCGAGACTCCTCCGTCGGAGAAGTAGTGGGTCTTGACCGCGCGCACGCCGCGCAGCTTGCCCTGCACCTTGGTGCGCAGCGCGCTGTCGTTCTGCAGCAGCGTGCCGACCGTGCCGCCGCTCTCGAGCGTGGCGCCCTTCAGCGTCTCGAGCGCGTTGCGCTGGGCGGTGGCCATCGCGGCGCGCTCCGCCCCGAGGCGCGCGACCGCGATGGAGGGCGCGTTCAGGTCGGGCGCGCCCTGCCCCGTCGCCTTGAGCACGCGCCGCTGCCAGTCGATCTCGCCGGTGGCATCGGCGCGCGCGGTCGACGGAACGAGGACGAGCAAGGCAAACGGCAGCAGGCGCAGCACGGGACCCTCCTTCGCGCGTCAGGCGTGCGCGGCCTTTCGCTTCTTCTCTACCAGCGCCTCGACCGTCTGGCCGATTCGCTGGCTCAAGATGAGCATCTCGCCCACGTCGGTCGGCGCCTGCTGCTTGTGGCCGTTGTCCAGGTAGAGCAGGTGCGAGACCCGGCCGCGGTGCAGGATGGGCACGATCATCGACGAGAGCGGCACCTTCTTGCCGAGCTGCGCGAGGAAGCGGATGTTGAGCGGCGTCCTCTGCAGCGGGCCGAGGAAGTGGCTGCGCGTGTTCACCACCAGCTGGAACGCGCTGGGCGCCGAGAGGGGGATGGCCACGATCTGCGCCGCCTGCTCCAGGCCCTGGCCCACCCCGTCCCAGCCGAGCGCCACGCCGCCCTGGACCTGGAGGAGCAACGCGCGCTTCGCCTTGCTCAGCGAGGCCCGCAGCACCAGGTGCGCGATCGCATTGCGGTCCGAGACGCCCTCGAGGAGACGCAGCGCTTCCTTGAAATCGATCGGCGCGTCCGCTGTAGAGGGCGGCGACGGCGCAGGTTCCTCCCAAGCCGGCGGCGGCGCGGCGGCGGTTGCATCGCGCGCGCGGGGCTCGGGAGCGACCTCGCCGAGGATCGCGTCCTCCGGCAGCGCCTCGACCGACTCGGCCGGCGGAGCGGCGATCTGCGCGA
>DASQBG010000076.1:0-12898 GCA_035635335.1 Myxococcales bacterium
CCCGGATCGCGCGGCTCGACCCGGATCAGCGCCGCGCGCAGGCGCTGTGGCGGCGGGCGCGCGAGCGGCTGGAGCGCGGCGGGGTGAGGCTTGCGCCCGCGGTGTCGCCGCGCGAGGCGGTCCGGTGGACCGCCGAGCGGCGCCCCGAGGTTGCGCCGGCGGTCGAGCAGCTCGCCTCCGCCGTTCTCGCCGCGCGCTGGGGAGGCGAGCGGCTGCCGGCGGCGCAGGCCCGCGCGCTCCTCCGCGAGCTGCGCCGCCAGCTTCAGGGCATGCGCTGAGCCCGGCAGGCCTTGCGCGTCACCGTTGCCAGGCCGCACACTGCCGCGCCGTGCCCGAGCTCCCCGAGGTCGAGATCGCCTCCCGCCAGCTGCGTGCCTGGGCGAAAGGGCGCCGCATCGTCTCCGCCAGGGCCGAGCGCTCGCGCGTCATCCGCGGCCAGTCGCCGCAGCGGTTCGCCCAGCTCGCCGGGCATCGGCTGCAAGACGTGGAGCGCTCTGGAAAATGGATGCTGCTCCGCTTCGACGGCGACGAAGGCCTGGTCTCGCATCTCGGGATGACCGGCAAGTGGATCCGGCGCGAGCGGGCCGCTCCGCCGCCGAGCCATGTCCGCGCCACGCTGGAGCTCGAGGACGGGCACGTCCTCGACTACCGCGACCAGCGCCTCTTCGGCCGGCTGATCCGCGGGAACGTGGAGCAGCTTCGCAAGCTGCCGGTCCTCGCGGGGCTGGGGCCCGACCCGCTGCCCGGCGTGGACGCGCAGCGGCTCTACGAAGTTCTGCGGAGGACCCGCCGCTCGCTCAAGGAAGCGCTCATGGATCAGCGCACGCTGGCGGGCCTCGGCAACATCCAGGTCTCCGAGGCGCTCCACCGGGCGCGCCTCCATCCGGAGCGACTCGGAGTCTCCCTCTCGCCGGACGAAGCGGTCCGGCTGGCCTCCGCCATCGGCGAGGCGCTGCGCGCCGCGCTGGAGGGAGAGGATTCGCCCGAGCCCATCACCTACGTGGAGGAAGGTGGCGAGAACATCTTCCTCGTCTACGACCGCGCCGGGCAACCCTGCTCGAATTGCGGCACCGAGATCGAGCGGATCGTGCAGGGCGGGCGCAGCACGTACTTCTGTCCGCACTGCCAGCCGCTGCGCGTCCGGCAGGGGGTCGGCGCGCGGGCGGGTCCGGGGCGCGCCAGGCTGGCGGCCGCCCGCCCGCTCGGAGCGGCTCCTCGCAAGGACCGGCGCCGCTGACCGGATCGGGGGCCGATCGGCCCGGTCTTCCCGTTCGCGCGTTTGCGGACGCGCTGCTCCGTCGCCACCTTGCCCTGCGTGCAGACCGCGACCGAGGCGGAGCTCCAGATCGACCCCGTCGAGCAGCAGGTGCACGGCCGCGCGCTCGCGCTGCTGCAGGACGCGGGCATGTCTCCGATGGTCGGCGGCGCGTACGCGATGCGCACGCACGCCGGGCTGTGGCGCGACACCAAGGACCTCGACCTCTTCCTGCGCAAGGATCGCGTCGGCGACGCCCTGGATCTGCTCGCGCGGGCTGGGTACCGCACCGAGATGACCGATCCGATGTGGATCGCGAAAGCGTTCGCCGGGCCGTACTTCATCGACCTCATCTTCTCCTCGGGCAATGGCATCGGCACGGTGGACGAGGAATGGGAACGGCGGGCCTCGCGCGCCATGGTGCTCGGCCGGGAGGCGCTCATCGTCCCTGCCGAGGAGATGATCTGGCAGAAGGCGTACATCCAGGAGCGGGAGCGCTTCGACGGCGCGGACATCCACCACCTGTTGCGCTGCCGCGGCCCGCAGCTCGACTGGCGCCACATCCTCGGGCGGTTCGGCGACCACTGGCCGGTCCTGTTCGGCCACCTCGTCTCCTTCCGCTTCGCATTCCCCTCGGACAAACAACAGATACCGTCGTGGGTGATGAAGGAGCTGATCGGGCGGGTGGCGCAGCAAGAGGACCAACCCCCGCCCGCCCGGCGGATCTGTCGGGGGACGCTGTTGTCGCGGCAGCAGTACCTGTCCGAGGTCAATGAGCACGGCTACCGCGACGCGCGCGAGCTGGAGGTGAAGGGCTGGTCCGGCGACACGCGTTGGCCGGTGAAGCCAGGGTCCGGCACGGAGCACTGAGGGGAGACGATGCGCATCGCAGCCGTCGGCGATCTCCACTGCCGTGCGGATACGCGGACCGCGGTCGCCGCCGCGCTCTCGGGCGTGGACAAGGCCGCGGAGTGCCTCTTGCTCGCCGGCGACCTGACCGACCACGGCACCGTGGAGGAGGCGTCCTGGCTGGCCGAGGAGCTTGCCCGGCTGAAGATCCCCAAGGTGGCGGTGTTCGGCAACCACGACTACGAGGCGGGCCAGGAACACCTCGTCCGGCAGAAGCTGGAGGAGGTCGGGGTCAAGGTGCTGGACGGCGAGCCGTTCGCGCTGGGAGAAGAGCTGGGCATCGCGGGGATCAAGGGCTTCGCCGGCGGATTCGAGCACGCCCAGCTGCAGCGATTCGGCGAGTCGGTGATGAAGCACTTCGTCGACGCCTGCATCGCGGAGGAGCTGAAGCTGGAGAACGCGCTCTTCCAGCTGCGAACCCGGGCCCGCGTGGCGCTGCTGCACTACGCGCCGAGCCGGGCCACGCTCGAGGGTGAGCCGCTGGAGATCTACCCGTTCCTGGGGGCCACCCGCCTGTCCGGCCCGCTCGATCAGCTGCGGCCCGCGCTGGCACTGCACGGCCACGCCCACCGCGGCAACCTGCGGGGCACGACGCGCGGCGGGGTTCCCGTCTACAACGTTGCGTTGCCCGTTCTCCGGCGACTGGAGAAGCCAGTCGGATTCCTCACGTTGGACGTCTAGCCGCCCCGCGCAGCGCGGACGGTCTAGGCCGGCGCCAGCGGCCGGTACAGATAGGTGAGGCGCAGCGTTCCCGCTTTGGCGCGATCCAGCGCATCGGGGCCGATGCGGATGAAGTCCACCGAGGTGCTGGGAAGCTGCGTCCCTAGCCAGCGCAAGGTCTGGTTCGCCCACAGCGAGAAGACCGGCCTCTTGCGGATCTTCTCCCCGCCTCTCCAGTAGCTCGTGTGCGCATAGAGCCGCGCCGGCTGGATCTCGTCCGGCCGCTCCTCGGGGATGCGCAGCACCAGCGCGTCCGTCCTCTCCTCGTCGATCTGCGCCCACCCCGCGAACGGTCCGGCCGGCTGCGGATGCGCCACCACCTCCGCGCTGTGCTTTCGGTGCAGCAGGTAGAGTCGTCTCTCGCCGGGCAACGATTCTCGCCGCTCGAGCTTCGAAGGGGCAGCCACCAGGTCCGGAGGGTCCCCGCGGAGGTATCGCCCCTGCGACCAGATCAGCCCCGGCTCCCGCGCCTCGAGCATGGCCAGCAGCGACTGCACGTCCTGGTCGGTGAGGAAAAGCCACAGCTGGCGCGCCGCCATGGGCCGAAGATCGCACAGGCCTCCTCACTCCACCACGACCGTCAGCGCAAGGGCGCCCTCCTCGGCGCCGCCCAATTCGACCTGGTATTCGCCGCGGGTGACGAATTGGGCATACATCGATCCGCCCTGCACCAGGGTGCCTCCGGGCAGCCGCCATTGCACCGAGCTCGCCGTCGCGCCTGCGCCGAGGCCCGGTAGGGCGAGCCTGCAGGTGGCGCCGCGATCGACGTGCAGGCGCCCATCTCGAACGGCGCATCCCGATCCGTTCGCCACCACGGCGGGCGCATCGCCGACGTGAAGCGTGACTTCCAGGCCCACGGCATCCGTCGGCCGGTCCGCGGACTCGATTCGGACATGCGCGACGTGCTCGCCGGGTCCCAGCCCCGCCGGGTCGGCGCGCACCGACAGCCGCGCGGGCGTTTCGCCGTGGTCGGCGAGGAGCCGCACCCAGCCTGCGTCCGGCCGGGCGGTCCACCGCTTCGCCTCGCCGCCCTCGGCGCGCAAGGAGACGGTTTGTGCGCGAGGCACGCGGCCACCCGAGGAGACGAACAGCAACGATCCGCGGGAAAGCACGAGCCCCGCGGCACGTCCCGGGCCGGCTTCCGCCAGCAACGCGGCCATGGCGCGCGCGGCGTCGATGCGGCCGTTCCGGGTGCCGGGGAGGGAAGCCGTGGAAGACAAGATCGCCCGGCGGACCTCCTCGACCTTCGCCTCCGGGCGCGCCGCCCAGAGCAGCGCCGCGACCCCGCTCACGTGCGGCGCCGCCATGCTGGTGCCGTCGTACCGCTCGTACTGCCCCGGCGCCGTGGTGGAGAGGATCCCCACGCCGGGCGCGGCCACCAGCGCGCCGCGGTTGGAGAACGGCGCCAGCCGTCCGTTCGGCGCCAGCGCACCCACGGAGAGGACGTTGTCGCCGCCGAGGTTCGCCGGGAACGACGGCCGCGCCGCTCCCTCGTTCCCGGCCGCGGCGACGACGAGCACGCCGCGCTCGCCGGCCCGCGCGATCGCTTTCGCGATCGCCTGGCTCTGGCCGCCTCCGCCCCAGCTCGCGTTCACCACCCGGGCCCCGTGGTCCACTGCGTAATCGATGGCGCGGGCGAGGTCGTCGCTTCGCCCTCCGCGCGGCCCGATGGCGCGCAGGGCCATCAGCGCGACCTTCCAGTTCACGCCGGAGATGCCGATGCGGTTGTCGCCGGCCCCGCCGATGGTTCCCGCGACGTGCGAGCCGTGCCAGCGCTCCTCTCCGCTGCGCGCCGGGGACGGGTCGCCGCGTTTGCCGACGAAGTCGTACCCGTTCACGTCGTCGATGTACCCGTCGCCGTCGTCGTCGCGACCGTTGGCCGCGATCTCCGAAGGGTTGATCCAGAGGTTGGGCGCGAGATCCGGGTGCGTCAGCGCCACTCCGTCATCGACGACCGCCACCGTGATCCGCCGATCTCCCACGGTCGATGCCCAGGCGCCGCCGGCGTCGATGGCCGTGAGCCCCCATAGCTCCTTGAAGCGCGGATCGTTGGGCGTTCGTCCCTGACGGTACAGGTACACCGGCTCGGCGAACTCCACGCCAGGCCGCAGGGCGGCCTCTCGCGCGAACGCGACGGGATCCTCGCCGGGCGGCAACGGAAGCCGCAACAGGGCCGGAGCGTCCGAAGGTCCCAGCGCCTGCAAGGGAATGATGGGAGCCCCGTCGCTACTGGCCGCGGCGAAGGATGGCGGCTCGGCTTCGCGCTCCAGCTGGACGAGGATCGAGTCAGGCGCATGCTGCGGCTCGGGCGGCGGTCCGCCGCACGCCTCGACCACGAGCGCGATCGCCGCCGCGGCCCGGGCCGCCGCCCGTCTCGCCCGCCGCGGGCGGATGCGCTCCGCGTGCGGGATCTCGACCTCGGCGGCATCGAGAAGCGGATCCTCCGGGGCCAGACGGTCGATCCACCCGGTCGATCCCGCCGAGGAGAGCGGCCTGTCGGCGACGTTGCAGGTCCTGTGCATGAGTCCCCCTTTGGAAGGCGATGGTCCGCTGCTCGCGGCCGCCGGGGGTGATTGCAGGCGCCGTGCCGCGCCCTGCTCATTCGCGCAGTACGCGTCGCGGGGCGTCTCGTTTTCGGACCCCCCTCTCGTTTTGAGACAGGTGGCGCGGGCCGCGGCGGCCGGTCATTCTAAAGAGCGTGGATCGGGACGGGTCGGATCGCGCAAGCTTCCACCGGTGGATCGGCGAGGACCTGGAGTTGCACGTGCACGCCGTCCCGGGAGCGAAGCGCACGGAGGCGCGGGGGCTTCACGGCTCGGCTCTCAAGGTCAAGTTGCACGCCCGGGCCGTGGAGGGCGCGGCCAATTCAGCGCTCATCGAGTTCCTGGCAGGGGAGTTGCAAGTGTCCCCCCGGCAATGCGTGCTCGTCAGCGGAGACAAATCCCGGGAGAAGCGCGTGCTGGTCCAGCGCCCCGCGCGTGCACGGGCGGAGGACGTGCTGCGGGCCTGGGCTCAGGGGCGGACGAGCTCATAGGCCCGGGCCAACGCCGCGTCGAGTTGCGCGGGATCGCCGCCGCCGGCCTGGGCCAGCTCGGGCTTGCCGCCGCCGCGGCCGCCCAGCGTCTTCGAAAGCTCCTTGACCAGATCGCCGGCCTTGAACTTCTTCGTCAGATCCGGCGTGACGGCGACCAGCAGCGTCGCCTTCCCGTCCTTCTCGCCTCCCAGCACCACGATGCCGCTCTTCAGCTGGTCGCGAAGCTTGTCGGCCAGCTCGCGCAGGCTCTCCGGGTCGCCGTTCTCGTGGCGTGCCGCGAGCACCTTGATGCCGTTCACTTCGCGGGCCCCCTGGGCCAGCTCGCTGCTCTTTGCGGCCGCCGCCTTCTTCGAGAGCTGTTCCACCTCGCGCTCCAGCTCCCGGACGCGGCCCGCCACCTGCTCGGCCTTGAGCCCGACGTCCTTGGGCGACCCGCGCAGCGCGCTCGCGGCGCGGGCCAGCTGCTTCTCCTCCTCGTGGACCAGCGCCACCGCCTCCGGCCCGGTGACCGCCACGATGCGGCGCACGCCGGCCGCGATCGCGCCTTCGCTCTGGATCTTGAAGAAGCCGATGTCCCCGGCGCGCGCCACGTGCGTTCCGCCGCACAGCTCCACCGAAGGGCCGATCTGCAGCACCCGCACTCGGGACAGCTGCGTGTACTTGTCGCCGAAGAAAGCGATGGCCCCGGACTTCATCGCGGACTCGGGGTCCATGACCCGGGTCTCGGCCGCCTGGTTCTCCCGGATGAGCTGGTTGACGCGCGCCTCGATCTGCATGCGCTGCTCTTCCGAGAGCGGCTGGTACGAGGTGTAGTCGAAGCGCAGGTAGTCGGGCGCCACTACCGAGCCCGCCTGCTTCGCGCCCTCGCCGAAGATCTCGCGCAGCGCAAGGTGCAGCAGGTGGGTGGCGCTGTGGTTCGCGCGCAACCCCGCCCGGCGCTCCTTGTCGACGATCAACTCCAGCTTCTCTCCCACTTCGAACGCGCCCTCGAGCATCTTCACCCGATGTACGACGAGGCCCCCGACGGGCTTCTGCGTGTCGAGCACCTGCGCGCGCCCGGTGTTTCCGACCACGTAGCCGATGTCCCCGAGCTGGCCGCCCGACTCTCCGTAGAAGGGCGTGCGGTCGAAGACCAGCTCGGCCTCCATCCCGGCCGCGACGCGTTGCTGCCGCTGCCCGCCGGCCACCGCGCTCTTGAGCGTCCCGTGCGAGGCGACGTGCTCGTAGCCGAGGAACTCCGAGTCGCCCACCTCCCCCGCGAGCTGCTTGTAGACGTCGCCGACGGCCGCCTCGCCCGATCCCGCGAAGGACCCACGCGCGCGCTGCTCCTCCATCAGCTTTTCGAACCCGGCCTCGTCCACGGTGCAGCCGCTCTCCGCGGCGATCACCTGCGTCAGGTCGAGCGGGAAGCCATAGGTGTCGTACAGCTTGAACGCGACCTCGCCCGGGATCTGCTTGCCCTTCCCCGCGCGGCGGATCTCTTCCGCGAGGATGGCGCTGCCGCGGTCGAGGGTGCGCAGGAACGAGTCCGTCTCGTGCTGCACCGTCTCCAGGATGCGAACGCGCGAGTCGGACAGCTCGGGGTACACGTCCGACATGGTGTCGATCACCTTGCCGCAGACGCGCGCGTAGAGGGTCGAGTCGCTGCTCAGTCGCTGCGCGTGACGGATCGCGCGTCGAAGGATGCGGCGCAGCACGTAGCCCCGCCCCTCGTTGGAGGGAAGCACGCCGTCGGCGATGAGGAACGAGGCCGCTCGCGAGTGGTCGGCGACCACGCGCATCGAGGCCGAGTCGCCGCGAGCGTCCAGCGCTTCGGTCGGGGAATAGCGCTTTCCGCTGATCCGCGCCGCCTCCTGGATGAGGGGCTGCAGCAGGTCGGTGTCGTAGTTGGAGGCGACGTTCTGGACCGCGGCCGCGACGCGTTCCAGGCCGGCCCCGGTGTCGATCGAGGGTCTGGGCAGAGGGGTGAGCGCACCCTCCGGCTCCTTGCGCTCGAACTGCATGAAGACGAGGTTCCAGAGCTCCATCCACGAATCGCCGTCCGCGACCGCGTTCTGGGCGAAGAACCGCTGCGCGTGCTCGTCGATCCGGGCCACGCTCGCTTCGCCGGGCAGGCGGTACAGGTGGATCTCGCTGCATGGGCCGCACGGACCCGTGGGCCCCATCGCCCAGAAGTTGTCCTTCTCGCCGAGGCGGAAGATGCGCTCCTTGCGCACGCCCGTCGCTCGCCACAGCTCTTCCGCCTCGTCGTCTTCGCGGAAGACCGTCACCGCCAGCCGATCCACCGGCAGGCCCAGGGTTCGGGTGACGAACTCCCATGCCCAGGCGATCGCCTCCTTCTTGAAGTAGTCGCCGAAGGAGAAGTTCCCCAGCATCTCGAAGAAGGTGTGGTGGCGCGCGGTGAATCCCACGTTCTCCAGGTCGTTGTGCTTCCCGCCCGCGCGCACGGACTTCTGGCTGGAGGCCGCGCGCTTGTAGTCGCGGGTCTCGCGGTCGGTGAACACGTCCTTGAACTGCACCATGCCCGCGTTGGTGAAGAGCAGGGTGGGGTCGTTCTGCGGCACCAGAGGGGAGCTCTTCACCCGCTTGTGGCCGCGCTCCTCGAAGAAGCGCAGGAACGCCTCGCGGATCTCGGCTCCGGTCCGGGGCGCGGCTGTCTTCGACGTCGGCATGGGGGCAGGAAGATAAGGAGATCCGCGGCCCTTGTCACTCCGAGGTGGGGCAGCCCGGCGAGGGCGCGCTCGATCTAGCTGGCCGTGATCTGTTGGGGGGTCGAGGGGGGAGCGAGCTCCCCCCTTGTGGAGGCGCCGGAGGCGCCGGATCGAAGAGGGCCACACCGTGGGTCAAAAGGTCACATTCACTGCGATTCCGGAGCGATACGTGTCGACCGCGACGACCCTCTGGCTCGCGGGGTCGAACTGCCACTGGCGGCGGAAATCCATTACCAGGTAGACCGGTCCGGTGACGCGCACAGCGGCGGAGGCGGCGAGCAGCGAGCGCTCATCCAGCTCGAACGCGTTGCCCAGGTTGCCGAAGTTCTTGCGCAGGTAGTAGGCCGACAGCTTCACCGCCTCGAACTTCGGCACGGTGGCGAAGAGCCCCAGCGAGGCGCCGTTGTCCTGCTCATAGTCCTGCAGAAGCCCGCCGATCTGCACCAGGCCGGCGAAGTTGAACGCGAGCTCGCCGTAATACCCCTTCACCGCCTTTCCGCCGGCCGCCCTGGCGTCGAACGCCGCCTGCTGCTTCGAGGCGAATCCGGAGCCGGGCACCGTCACGGCGTACTGCAGGCGCCCCAGGTCGTAGGTCTGGTCGAAGTATTCCGGTATGTACCCCGGCTGCATGTGCCGGTACTCGAGCCGGGTCTGCAGGCTCACGTCGATGACCGGCACCGGGAGGCGCACGCTGAGCAGGGCGCCCGCGTGCAGACCGTTGCCGGCCCCGAACAGGCGGTTCCCGTCCACGTAGGGGATGAGATCGATGAGCGAGGTGTGGACCAGCTCGTACTCCACGTCGATACCCAAAGCGCCGAAGGCGCGCTGCGGGGTGCTCGGGTTGCCGTTCGAGTCGGCCGCGATCGCGGGAGCGGCCGCGAAGGGCAGAAGCGGGGCCGTGGGATCCACCACCATGGTGACGCCGAAGGCGAGGCCGTCCAGCCCCTCGATCCCGGCGAACGGCCGCACGTAGGCGCGGCCGCCGAGGATGCCCACCCCGGTGACGTTGTCGATCAGCGTCTCGACGCCGAAGTACTCGCTGTTGAAATCGAAGGCGATGCCGAACTTGCGCTGGTCGAGGCTCAAAGAGTTCGAGTAGCGGTTGACCAGCGTGCCGTGCCCGAGCGTCGAGCCCCACAGCTGCCCCGCGAGCACATACACGGGATCGCGCTTGTGCCCGTACCGGACGAAGCGCACGAACTTCAGGTAATCCTGCGCCTGGTTCCAGTCGCCGCGCCGGAGGACGTGCTGGTAGGTCTTCGAGTCGCGCGTGCCGGTCGAATCGTCGTTGATCGCGAGCAGGTTGACGGGCACTCCCAGGCCCACCGCCACCGGACCGAGCGCGAGCTCGGTGTTGATCACGGTGCTCAAGTACGTGTCCTTGTCGATCTTCCCGAAGCCCACTCCGATGAACGCGCCGGGCGTCCCGCTGAAGAGCTGCGAGGGGTCGGCGAAATTCTGGCTGCCCGAATGCGCGTCGGGCTGGTTCTGGCCGGCGGCGCCCGCGGTCTCGATGCCCGGAGGCGGAGGAGGCGGCGGCTCCTCCTGCGCCAGGGCGGCGGAGGAGAGCAGCGCGGCGCAGGCGGCGCAGAGCAGGCGAGGGGTCCGATCCAGCATGAGGGCTCCGGGCGTACGAGGGCGCCTCCACCGTAGGAGACCCCTCTTGGAGGAGCCAGAAAAGTCCCGGCCCGGCCACGCCCGGTTTCCCCACCTTCACCTGCGTTGTCGCAGGAGCAGCGCGCGGAAGAGCTGCGCGAACCCGGCGGGCGCGGTTGCGTCCGGCCAGCGAGGCGAGCCGAGCGGCGGCAGATCCAGGGCGAGCAGCCGCGAGAGCAGCGGATGTCGCCTGCGCACCTCCTCGGCGGGGGCGGCGAAGACCTCGCAAGAGACGAACCTTCGCAGCCGCCAGAGGTCGGTGTAGCTGGCGCAGCGCACCGACAGGTCGGCGCCGATCAGCTCGTGCAGCGGCAGCTCCTCGGCCTCGAGGCCGCCCCCGGTGGCGGCGGCGCGGAGCTGGCGGAAATCGATGGACCACTCCGTGTGCTCGCCGGCCCTGGAGCCTGCGGTCAGCTCCACCGGGCCAGGCGGGAATTCGCCGCCGAACTCGGTGAAGGCCGCCGCGCCTCCGGGGGCCAGCACCCGCGCCACCTCCTGGACGAGCTGCACGGCGCCGGCGTTGACGCCGCCCCGCACGGGCAGATCGGCGAGCATCTCGTTCCCCAGGACGAGCCCGCGGAACGATCCGGAGCGCAGCGGGAGCGCCACCGCGTCGGCCCGGACGCCGGCCCAGCGCGAGTGCGGCCCGCGCGGGACCGCGGCGGGCTCCGCTCCCACAGCGAGCAGCCGCCGGCGCTGCGCGCCGAGCAGCGAGGGCGAGAGATCGAGCGAGGTCCACCGGCATCCGGTGAATGGCCCGGCATCGCCGCGCCAGGCCGCCTCGGCGAGGTGGCCCGTGCCGCCGCCGATCTCCAGCACGCCGTCTGGACCAGGGAGGATCCCCCGCGCCGCGAGTCCCTGGAGCAGCGCTTCCCCGAACCTCCGGCCTCGCAGCGCCGGATGCGGAAAGCGGAGCAGATGGGAGACCGTGCACTCGACCTCGTCGAAGCGGCGCCGCGCCGGCACCCTGTCGGTCCGGTGGTGGGCGCGGGTCGCATCCTCGGCCGGAGCGGCTCGCGTCAGCTCTTCAGCCGTCCGCCGGGCGGGTGTCCGTCCCATGGCACCAGCAAGAGGCGCGCGGTGAGCGCGTCCATGATCCCGGAGATGTCGCGCATGGCTTCGCTGAGCCCGTGCAGGTCCGCGTCGCCGGCCCCCAGCCTGGTGAGCCAGGCGTGCACGCGCCGACGCGCTTCCGCGCCCACGGGCCGGACGTCGTCGGGCAGCTCGACCTCCATGAGCTCCAGGGCGGCGTCCATCTCGTAGAGCCGGGCGAGGCAGGCGCGGGCGGAATCGGGATTCGGCGGCGGTGCCTCGGTCATGCTCCGGTTCTCGCCCGAAAGCCGCCTCAGGAGCAAATCGCCCCGACCGTGACGGTGACGATGCCGGAGGCATCCAGCTCGAGCGGAAAGGTCGGGAGCGAGACCGTGGCGGGGTCGTGCGTGACCGTGCCGGCAAGGTCGAACGCCGACCCATGGCAGGGGCAGTACAGCGTGAAGGCGCCTGGCGTCCCGGCGGGCGCGGGCTGGACGGTGCACTGCTGGTGGGTGCAGACCGCGGAGAGGGCCACCGGATTCGCGGTCGCGTCCGGCCGGGTGATGAGCAGCGGCCCGGACATCCCCTCCGGCTGGCCCAGGACCGCCCCTCCGGTCTGCAGCAGCGCGGGATAGCTCGCCAGGGGGAAGACGACCTTGCCGCCCTGGACTGGCGGGAACACACCGTCCCCGGCGAACAGGTGGAGCCGGACGTCCCCGGTCGCGGGGTCCCGGCTGGCCGGATACGCCTGCAGGCTGGTGCGCGCAGGCGGATTCAGGACCGTGCCGTCGCCGGCGAAGCGCGAGCCGTGGCAAGGGCATTCCGCCTGCAGATCCTCGCCCACCCAGGCCAGCTCACAGCCGGCATGGGGGCAGATCGCCTGCATCGCCACCAAGCCGGTCCCGGTGTTCGCGATCAAGACCGGCCGCGGAGCACACCCAGTGTGCAGCACGATCGCCCCCCCAGGTCGATCCAGCTCGGGTACCTGCGCCGCCGGAATCACGACCCTGCCGTCCAGCAGCGTGCCGCCCTGCACGTCGCGGTTGGGCGAGATGCGGCGCGCGCAGCCGCCCAGCCCGCGGGCGAGCGCGGGGACGCAGGCGGCCAGGGCGGCTCTTTGGACCAGCTGGCGGCGGGTCAAGTCGTCGGGCATCGATCCCTCAGAAGGTGAGCACCAGGAAACCGGCGTACGTGGCCACGAGCGTGGTGTAGCCGATGATCTGGTGCGCGAGCGCGAAGTCGCGTTGGGAGAGCTGACCCTCCTTGCTCGCGGTGATCGGCCCCAGCACCACCTGCGCGACGAGGCCCGCGGTTGCCACCGCCATCGCGATCTTGTGGAGGGTGACCGTGTCCACCCGCTGCGGTTTCTCCAGGGGGCTCGGGGCGAGGATGGCGAGGAGGCCGGTCGCGGTGAACACCCCCGCCGCGGTGAAGGCGGCGATCGCGTGCGGCGTGATCCAGCGGCCCGTGTCTCCCCCGCCGCCGTACTTGTCGAGGTAGTTGATCTGACCCAGCACGACCGCCGCCGTCACCGTCGCCATCGTGGCGTAGCCACCCAGCTGGTGGAGCTGCAGCAGCCTG
>DASQBG010000077.1:0-3808 GCA_035635335.1 Myxococcales bacterium
TCGTCGAGGGAGTTGGCGAGCTCGGCGGAGAGGGCGGAGAGGATGCGCTCCGCCGGGGCGATGTCGTCCGGCAGGCGAACCAGGACGCGGCGGACGGCCTGCTCGACGGTGCCCGTGCGCAGGGTGTCCATCTTGCGTCCGCGCGGCGTGAGGCCGAACAGCGCGCGGCGGGCGTCCCTGGCGTCCGCGCTGCGCAGCAGCATGCCGCGGCTCTCCAGCCGCCGCAGCACGCCCGTGAGGGTCGAGGGGTGGACGTGCAGCACCTCGGCGAGCGCGCCGGCCGAGATGCCGGGGAATCGCCCCACGATGCGGACCACCAGCCGCTGCGGGCCGGTGATGCCGAAGCGCGCCTCCATCCGTTTGGAGGCGGACTGCAGCCCGTGGTCCAGCGCCCACAGCTGCTTCATGAACTCCAGGACGGGTCCGAGCTGATCCGCCCCCTCCGGCTTGGAAACCTCCTCCATGGCGGGCGAGCGTCGCGCAAAATGCCTTCGCTAGGCAAGTCACCGAATGAGCGGCGCCAGTTCCTTGAACTCCGGCGTGCCCGCCACTCCCAGCAGGTCGAACAGCACCGTCTCGGTGCTGGTCAGCGTCGCCCCGGCCTTCTCGCACAGACGCAATCCCACCTGCCGGTTCTCCTCGGTGCGCGAGACGATCGCGTCCTGCGGGACGAAGACGGCGAATCCGCCGCGCGCCAGGTCCCGCACCGTCTGGAAGACGCACACGTGCGCCTCCATGCCGGCGACGATCACCTGCTTGCGGCCGGTCACCAGGATTTCCCGGGCGACCGGCTTCGAGGCGCCGCAGGAGAACTCGAGCTTCTCGACCGGAGCGGCCGCGAGCAGCTCCCGCAGCTCGGGGACGGTGTCGCCCAGCCCCTTCTTGTACTGCTCGCTCGCCACCACCGGCAGGCCGAGGCGTCGCGCGGCCTTGAGCAGCACCCCCGCGTTCTTCGTCAGGCGGGCCATGTCCTCCTTGGGCATGGCTCGCGCCAGCTTGTCCTGCACGTCGATGAGCAAGAGCAGCGCGTCGCCACGGTCGAGGGCGAGCGCGCGCGGGTCGGGAAGCTCAGATGGCATAGCCCTGCGCTCCGCTGGCCGCCGGCGCGTCCGGGTCCAGCACGACGTTGACGCAGGCCACCGTGCCCGAGGCGACGGCGCGCTCCAGCGCGGGGCGGATCCCGGCGGGGTCCTCGACGTGCTCTCCGTAGCCGCCCAGCGCTTGGACCACCTTGTCGTAGCGGGTCGGGGCGAGCAGCGTCCCGGGGCTCTTCTCGGGCCCGAAGAGCGCTACTTGAGGAAGCCGGATCTGCCCCCAGGCAGCGTCGTTCCCCACCACGCAGACCATGGGGAGCTTGAAGCGGAGGGCTGTCTCGAAGTCCATCCCGTTGAGGCCGAACGAGCCGTCGCCCTGGATGACGAACACCGGCCGCTCGGGGTGCAGCAGCTTCGCCGCGATGGCGAAGGGCGCGCCCACGCCCAGGCATCCGAGCGGACCCGGATCGAGCCACCGGCCGGGCCGCCGGAGCTGGATGACCTTGGCCGCGATCGCCACCCAGTTCCCGCCGTCGGCGACGAACATGCTGTCGCCGGCCGCGCGCGCGACCTGGTCCAGCTCCTTCGCCAGGCGGAAGTGATGGACGGGTTTCTGGTCACTGCGCTCGAACTCGGACTGCCGCTCCGCCTTGGCGCGCTCGCGGCGGCGCAGCTCGGTCAGCCATCCGCCGGCCTTCCGCGCCTGCGGCAGCGCCGCTTCCAGCTGCGCTAGGACGCTGCGCGAGTCGCCGATGATGCCCACTTCGACGGCGCGATTGCGCCCGATCTCGCCGGCGTCCGCATCGACCTGGACGATCTTCGCCGACTCGCCGAAACCCGCGCCGTAGCCGAGCCGGAAGTCGAGCGGCGTGCCCACCACCAGCACCACCTCGGCTTCCGCCAGCGCCTCCTTGCGAGTGTGCGAGAAGAAATGCGGATGGTCCGCCGGCAGCGCGCCGCGGCCGGCGCCGTTCAGGTAGACCGGGGCTCCCGCGCGCTCGACGAACGCGGCCAGCTCGCGCGCCGCGTCGTCCCAGAACACCGAGGTGCCGGCGATCACCGCGACGCGCGCACCGCTCTCGATCAGGCGCGCCGCCTGCTCGATCAGCTGCGGGTCGCCTGGCTGCCGCGCTCGCGTCCGGTAGCCGGTCGGCAGCGGGCAATCCGCGTCCTCGACTCCGTTGGAGAGGACGTCCCAGGGCACCTCGAGGAACACCGGGCCGGGCCGGCCGGAGAGCATCAGGCGGAACGCGCGCGCCAGGTACGTGGGCACCCGGTCGGGCGCGGGGATGCGGTCGGACCATTTGGTGATGCGGGTGAACAGGTCGACCTGCTCCATCTCCTGGAGCGATCCCTTGCCGGCGTTGAAGGTCGGCGCGGCGCCGCCCAGGAGCAGGACCGGGCTGGAAGCGGCCCAGGCGTTCGCGATCCCGGTCAGCGCGTCGGTGACACCGGGGCCGGCGGTCACGCAGCAGACGCCGATGCCGCGGGTCAGGCGCGCCGTCGCGTCGGCGGCGTGCGCGGCCGCCTGCTCGTGGCGGGTGTCGACGATCGCGATGCCCTCCTCGACGCAGGCGGCGTAGATCGGCGCGACGTGCAGCCCGGAGAGCGTGAACACGTGGCGGACGCCTTCCGCCTTGAGCATCCGGACGAGGAGCTGGGCGCCGGTGGAGGTGGGCATCAGGCCGTCGCTTTCGGAGCTTTGCGGAAGCGGGAGAGGCTCGGAGGCAGCTCGGCCAGCGGCGGGATCTTCTCGTCGGGGTGGAGCCGCCTGGCGCGCTCGTACAGCAGTTCCTCCGACTCGACGATGTTCGGGTCCGGGAGGCAGCAGTCGACCGGGCACACCGCCGCGCAGGCCTCCTGCTCGTGGAAGCCCACGCACTCGGTGCAGAGCTGCGGGTCGATCACGAAGATGTCCTCGCCCTGGCTGATCGCCTGGTTGGGACATTCGGGCTCGCAGGCGCCGCAGTTGATGCACTCCACGGTGATCATCGTCGACATGGCTGCTTTATTGTACCTCCAGGCGGCCTACCGCCACCGTTCCTTGCACGTCTCCCGCGCGGGTCCGCAGCCGCAGGCGAAATCCATCGCCGGTGGTCCCGTCGAGCACCAGCCCCGTACCCCCGGCGGGCAGCAGGCCGAGCCCGAAGCTTGCTACCACTTTTCCCGCCGGGACGGGCGCGTCGTCCGGCGGTCCCCCGGCCCGAGGAGGCTTCACCGCAATACCCAATGTCAGCACCCCCGCCAGCGGTCCGCTGGCCGGAAAACGGAGCGTGGCGGTCTCGCCGTTGGGAGCGTTGGGCAAGGGTCCGAAACCGGCCTGCCCGAATGCCACGATTAGACGCGCGACGCCATCGCGCGCACCGGGCGTCGCCCCGTCGAAGGGGAGGTTCAGCGCCAGTCCATCGAGGTTGGGAATCGCTCCGGTCGAGACCAACTGCAAGACCGCAGTGGTCGCGGTCGAGGAGGACGGATCCTGCACGAGCCGGAATGCCTCAGACCCAGCCGGAGGATCGGTATAGACGAGCGCGTTCCCGGTCGGCCCGGCGACGATCACGTCGAGAGCCTGCGTGGTGCTGCCGAAGGCGTTCGAGGCGGTGAGCATGTACGTCGTGGAGTCCGCGAGCGGCCGCACGCGCCGGCTGTGCAGACCACCGGCGGGTCCCGCGCCATCCCCGCCGCTCAGCGAGAACCTCTGCGCGCCCGGCGCCTGCCAGGAGAGCACGGTGGCCGTTCCGCGGGGAACCGGGTTGGGCATTGCGGTGAAGCTGCCG
>DASQBG010000078.1:0-2025 GCA_035635335.1 Myxococcales bacterium
GAAGAACTCGGTGAAGGTGGGATACTCGTCCAGCGGCCGCTCCGCCTCGCTCGCGTCCACGCCGTACTTCCTCGCGAACGCGCGGATCGCGGCCCGGACCACCGGGCGCGGCGCGCTGGCGCGGCAGGCGGCGCCCACCGCGCGCGAAAGCGTGTTCTTGGGGAGCAGGCGCAGCAGGGCGTACGACAGCTCGGGCATCGGGCTGCGTGGTGTAGCAGGCCGTTCCGCCGAACGCTATTGCTGCTGGGGCGGCTGCTGCTGCGCGGTGGCCGGGACCATTCCCTCGGGCAGCGGCTGGCCTGGATAGACGATCCGGTATTGCGGCTCTCCGGCATTGGCGGCCGGGCGCGGGGGCGGCTGGCGAGCTGCCGCCGGGGCGCCGGCGTCGGCCGGGCCTGCCGCCGAAGCAGCGGGCGGTGGCCTGGGATCGGCGACCCGGCGGTAGATCTTCCCGTTCGTGACCAGGACCGCTTGTCCGACGAGCCCCGGCAGCTTGCTCTTGCAGGCATCGGAGGACGCCACCCGGTAGACCGTTCCGGTCACGCCCGTGACCTGCTCGGTGAACGGCTCGTTGTCCGACAGGCATCCGCCGCTCTGCAGATTGAGCTCCGCTACGGAAGCGCCGGGCCCGAACGGATCCTGGGGCGGTCCGGCGTCCGGAGCGGACGCGGCCAGCACCTTCTCCGGGTCGATGTTCACCTGCGCGGTCGAAGCGCTCCGCGCCGCGGCGGCGGCCATCTTCTCGCGTTCGGCGTGCTGCGTGGCCAGCTCGGCGCGCCCGCGCTCGATGGTGCCCAGCAGCAGCTGTGCTTGCTGCGCGTCGGCCGAGCGCGAGCTCACCTTGTGCAGCAGCGCGACCACCTCGTCCATCTTGGGGTCGCCGTACGCGTCGTCGAGCTGCGTCGCGTAGAGCTGCTGGTAGGTCGCCGCGGCCTGCCGGTAGTTCTCGTCGGGACCGGTGTTCCAGCGGCACCCGCCGAGGACGAGCGTCAACAGGCAGATCGCCGCAGGCCGGGACAAGACTGTTCCTCCTCGCGAGATGAACCGGGTCGACGCTAGCATGGGGTCCGGCGCGTGCCAGTTTCCGGCTTCAGAAGTGCGCTTGCACTCCCATCGCGTCGGCCTGCAGGTCCCACCAGAGCAGCCCGCCTCCGGCGGCCACCAGCACCGCCGCGGCGACGTAGAAGCCACGGGCGAGGCCTGCGTTCCGATCCGCCTCCGCGCGCGCCTGGACCGCGACGCCGATCACCCCGCTGGCGATGCCCGCGCCGAGGGTGGCGATGGCCGCCGGGCGCACCCAGCCGGGCTTGCGCGGAACGGCAGCGACGATGGCGGGAAGCGCCGCGGCGGGGACCGCGACCACCGGAGCGGCGCCCAGGTCGAGGTTGGCGTCCGTGATGCGTCCGAAGCGCACTTCCACGAAAGTGCTCGTCTCGCGCGCCTTGTCCTTGACGCGAACCACGTGCTGTCCGGGAGTCAGGCCCTCCAGCGGCTGCGCGAGTGGCAGCGTTCCCGAATGCTTGCCGTCGACGAACAGCATCGCGCCGGTGGCGCCGGGGACCAGCACCCGGAGCGAGCCAACGAACCGCGCGGGAGCCAGCAGCTGCACCGCAGTCGCCCGCACTGTCTCGATCAGCGCGTCCTGCGAGCCGCTCACCGGATGCGTAGCGCGCCGGATCTCCTGCCCGCTCCGGACGTCCAGGAGCTTCAGGTCGATCATGAACGAATCGCCGAGCTGGCTGGTGGTGCCCATGATCAACTGCCTGGCGCCGGCCTGTGCCGCGGCGGCGGCGGCGCAGGCGATCCGGGCTTCGCAGTCGGGCTCGCGCTTCAAGGCCTCCGCGACCTCCCGGGGCGACGCGAGGCGGGCCTCCTGGAGGTGCGCGAGCTCGTTGCGCAGCGTCACCTCCAGAGCGTGCACCACGGCCGGCGGCGCGCCCAGGGGGCGCAGCGGCAAGAGCGCGACGACCGGGGGAGCTGTCCCGGTGGCGAGCAGGGCGAGGGCCAGCGCTGCCCACATGCCAG
>DASQBG010000079.1:0-6572 GCA_035635335.1 Myxococcales bacterium
CCTTCGATGCCGGCGATCACCACCTCGTCCCCGGGCGACAGGCCCTGGGTGATCTCGAGCCAATCCTCGCCGTCCACCCCGATCTGGACCTCGCGGCGGCGGACGCGATCGCCC
The DNA here is from genome assembly GCA_035635335.1 of Myxococcales bacterium. GTDB lineage: Bacteria > Myxococcota > Myxococcia > Myxococcales > 40CM-4-68-19 > VBKO01. Next base: position 115 of record DASQBG010000079.1, read on the forward strand.
TGCAGCACGAACGCGATCCGGCGCCCGCCCGAGATCTGCACCGCCTGGACCGGGACCGTCACCGCGCGCTCGTGCACGGCGGTCACGATGGCGGTCCGGCCGTACATGCCGGAGCGCAGCTCGCCAGAGCCGTTCGGGATTTGCACCTCGGCCTCGAGCGTGCGCGTGAGCGGGTCGAGCGAGGGCGCGATGCGCACCACCTTTCCCAGGTAGGGTCGCCCCGGAGCCGCGTCCAGGTCGATGCGGGCCTGCTGCCCCAGGCGCACGCTGAGCGCGTCCCGCTCGTTGACGGTCACGAAGCAGCGCAGCGACTCGACCTGGTCCACGGTGAGGATGGGGCCCGTGTTGCCCGAGCTGGGCCCCACCAGCGCGCCGGGGTCGAGCCGCCGGGCGGAGATCACGCCGTCCAGCGGCGCGGTGATGCGCATCTCTCCCAGACGCGTGGCGAGGGCGGCGACCTGCGCGCGCGCAGAGGCCTCCTGGGCCTCGGCGGCGGCGAGCGCCGCCTCGGACTGCTGCAGCTCTTGCCGCGAGATGCGGCCCGAGGGCGCGAGCAAGGCCGCCCGCTCCTGGTTGGCGCGGGCGAGCTGCGCGGAGGCGCGGGACTGGGCGGCGGCGGCGCGGGCGGCGGCGAGCTGATCGGGCAGATCGCTGGGCCGCACCAGCGCGACCACCTGGCCTCGCTTCACCCGGTCGCCCCGGTCGACCAGCACCGCGTCGAGGTAGCCCAGCGTCCTGGAGCCGATGTCGGCGGTGAGGAGGGGCCGCAGGTCGACGGGGGCGCGGACGGCGACCTCGACGTCCCGGACGCGAGGGTGGGCGACGGCCACCAGCGGGGCCGGCCGCTGGCGGGCGGCGGGGTCGTCCTTGGTCGCGCACGCGGCGGCGGCGGCCGCCAGGGCGAGGAGCAGCTTGCAGGGGCGCACGGCCGCCCGTCCTACCCTGGAATGCTTGATTCCGCAACCGTTGCGCTTGGAACGAATATCCGCTACACGACCGCGCATGGCCCCCCGCCCCTCCGCTCCGGCGGCCCGTCTCCGGCCCGTTCCGGTGCACGGCGCTCCCGGCCAGCCGCGCGGGTCCCGCCGGCTCAACGAGGAGGTGGGCCGGCTGCTGTTCCGCGCCCGCCGCGCGCTGTGGGCCGCGGCCGGGGGGCGGCTGGAGGCGCGCGGCGAATCCGTGCTCGTCTGGCAGCTCCTGAACCAGCTCCAGCGCTGGGGCTCCGGTACCCAGCGCGAGATCGCCGAACGGGCGGCGCAGCATCCCACCGGCGTGTCCCGTCTGCTCGACGAGCTCGAGCGCGGCGGCTACGTGCACCGCAGCCGCGAGGCCGCCGACCGCCGCAAGCTGCGCGTGGAGATCACGCCTGCCGGTCGCGCGCGGCTGGAGCAGTCGCGGCCCGAGGTGCTGACGGCGGTCGACGAGGTGCTCCACCCACTTTCCCTCGCGGAACGCCACACCCTCCGCGCCCTCCTCGAGAAGCTGAACACCGACTGACCCCAAAAACCTCTGCGAGCTCCGCGAGCTCTGCGTGAACGCTTTTCGTCCGGAGCGTAGTGTTTCGGTCCTGTTTCGCGGCACCCCCTCGGATTGACGCCGTCGGAAATTGGCCGTTACGCTGCAGCATACCCGTGCGCATGCGCTTCGCCACCGCCTTCTCGCTTGCTTGCTTCGCGCTCGCAGGCTGCAAGCGAGACTCGTCGTCGAGCTTCCGCAGCGAAGCCGTCACGCGCGGCCCGATCAGCGAGATGGTCTCCGCCACCGGCGACGTCAGCGCCATCGTCACGGTCAACATCGGCAGCCAGGTCTCCGGCACCGTCTCCAAGCTGTACGTGGACTTCAACTCGAAGGTGAAGAAGGGCCAGGCGCTCGCCGACCTCGACCCGCGGCTGTTCCGGGCCGCGCTGGAGAGGGCGCGAGCCGGCCTCGCCAGCGCCGAAGCGGACGTGCAGAAGGCGCAGGCGCAGCTCAACGACGCCGTCCGGGTGGAGAAGCGCAGCAAGGAGCTCGTCGAGCAGAGGCTCGTTTCGCAGCAGGAGGTGGACAGCGCGGTGGCCAACCGCGAGCAGATGGCCGCCAACCTGTCGAGCACCAGGGCCAAGGTGCTGCAGGCGCGCGCCGACCGCGACCTGGCGGCCACCAACGTCGAATTCGCGCGCATCACGAGCCCCATCGACGGGATCGTGGTCTCGCGCGCCGTCGACGTGGGGCAGACGGTCGCCGCGTCGTTCCAGACGCCGACCATGTTCACCATCGCCAACGACCTCACCAAGATGCAGGTCCTCGCGCACATCGACGAGGCGGACGTCGGCAAGGTCCACGAAGGCGCGCAGGCGAGGTTCACCGTCGACGCCTACCCCGGCGACGAGTTCGGGGGGGTGATCCGCGAGGTCCGCCAGGCGCCCAACACCATCCAGAACGTGGTCACCTACGACGCCGTCATCGACGCCTCGAATCCGGAGCACAAGCTGCGGCAGGGCATGACGGCGGCCGTCAAGGTGCTGACCGGCCACAAGGACGACGTGCTGCGCGTCCCCAACGCGGCGTTGCGCTGGAAGCCTGAGAACGCCGCCGCGCCGGAACCGGGTGCCCAGCAGGGCGCTCCGCGGGGCGACCGCACCCTGGCCCGGACGGAGCGGCGCGGCAACCCGGGCGGCGCGGGCTCGCCCGCCCCGGGGAAACCGGCCCGCCTTTACCAGCTCGTGGGGGGCAAGCCCGCGCCCGTGGACGTCCGCATCGGCATCTCCGACGGCCAGCGTACCGAGGTGCTGAGCGGGCTCGCCGAGAACGACGCGGTGGTCGTCGGCGACTCCGGCGCCGGTGGCGCCCGGCCGCAGGGGACCCGCCGTGGACCATTCTGAGGTCCCCGGCGCGGCCCAGGCGGCGGCGGTCGTCGAAACGGAAGGCCTGGAGAAGGTCTACACGATGGGCGACGTGAAGGTGCGCGCGCTGCGCGGCATCTCGCTGCGCATCGACCCGGGCGAGTTCATCGCGGTGATGGGCGCCTCGGGCTCCGGCAAGAGCACCTTCATGAACCTCGTCGGGTGCCTCGATCGCCCCAGCGGCGGGCGATACCTGCTCCGCGGGCAGGACGTCAGCCGCTTCTCCCGCGACCAGCTCGCGGGCGTGCGCGGCCGGGAGATCGGCTTCGTCTTCCAGGGTTTCAACCTGCTGCCCCGCACCAGCGCGCTGGAGAACGTCGAGCTGCCGATGCTGTACCAGGGGATCCCCGCGCGCGAGCGCCACGCCCGCGCGGCCGAGGCGCTGGAGCGGGTCGGTCTGGGCGACCGGCTCGACCACGCGCCCGCGCAGCTCTCCGGAGGGCAGCAGCAGCGCGTCGCCATCGCGCGGGCGCTGGTCAACCGGCCCACGCTGGTCCTCGCCGACGAGCCGACCGGCAACCTCGATTCGCGCACCAGCCTCGAGGTGATGGGCATCTTCCAGGACCTGAACGACCGCGGGCTCACGGTCCTGGTGGTGACCCACGAGCCGGACATCGCGCTGCACGCCAAGCGCGTGGTGGTCTTCAAGGACGGGCACGTGCTCGACGACCGCCGGGTCACCGACCGGCGGCTGGCGCGCGAGGAGTTGCAGGAGGGCGCGGCATGAACGTGCTCGCCGCCACCCGCACCGCCCTGCGCGCGCTGCGCAAGAACAAGCTGCGCTCGTTCCTCGCCGCCCTGGGCATCGTCATCGCGGTCGCGGCGGTGGTGGCCACGGTGGCGATCGGCCAGGGCGCGCAGGCCAAGGTCGCCGCGCAGATGGCCTCGCTGGGATCGAATCTCCTGATGATCCTGCCCGGCTCGATCTCGCAGCACGGCGCCGCCACCGGAAGCGGAGCGACGCAGAACCTCACCCGCGAGGACGCGCTGGCGATCGAGAAGGAGCTGACCTCCACGGTGGCCGCCGTCGCGCCGATGAACCGCGCCGGCGCGCAGGTGATCTACGGGGGCGCGAACTGGTTCACGCAGGTGATCGGCACCACCCAGGCCTACCTGGACGTGCGGGGCTGGCCGCTCTCGGCCGGCGAGATGTTCGGGCGCGAGGAGGACGCGGCCGCCGCCAAGGTCTGCGTCGTCGGCCAGACGGTGGTCGAGAAGCTTTTCGGCGACCAGCCGGCGCTCGGCGAGCAGATCCGCGTCAAGCACGTGCCCTGCAAGGTGGTGGGCATCCTCGCCTCCAAGGGGCAGAGCAGCTGGGGACAGGACCAGGACGACATCATCCTCATGCCCTGGGCGACGCTGGTCCGCCGCATCAACGGCTCGCAGAGCGACTCGGTCGGCTCGCTGATGGTCTCCGCGCGCTCGCCGCAGGCTGTCGCGCCGGCGCAGCGCGAGGTGACCTCGCTGCTCAAGCAGCGGCACCACCAGCCGGAGAGCGCCGAGCCCGACTTCCAGGTGCGCAACCTGGCGGAGATGCAGAACGCCGCGCAGGAGCAGACGAAGACGATCGCCCTCCTCCTCGGATCGGTGGCCCTCATCTCGCTCTTGGTCGGCGCGATCGGGATCGCCAACGTCATGCTCGTCTCGGTGACGGAGCGCACGCGCGAGATCGGCATCCGCATGGCCGTCGGGGCGCGCGGGCGGGACGTGCTCTTCCAGTTCCTCACCGAGGCGGTGGTGCTGGCGGTGGTCGGCGGCCTCCTCGGCCTCGGCCTGGGCACCGGTGTGGCGAAGTACATGGCCGTCCAGGCACAGTGGCCGACGCTGCTGTCGGCGCCGGTGATGGGGGCCACCATGCTGCTCGCGGGACTGGCGGGCATCGTCGCGGGCTTCTATCCGGCGCTGCGCGCGTCGCGGCTCGATCCGATCGAAGCGCTGCGGTTCGAGTAGATTGAGCGAATGCCTTCCGCTCCGCGCGACCCCGGCGGCCGCTTCCGCAATCTCGACGGCACCGGCGCACACCCACCAGGGGCCCTCTTCCGCTGGGCGGTGCTGGATCCCCTGGCGGGGCGGCGCCGCCGCTCTCCGGCCCGGGCGGAGGTGCCCTCCGTGGTTCCCGACCGCGCCCTCCTCGCGACGCCCGCGTCCGTCCCGCGGGTCACCTGGCTGGGCCATGCGAGCTTCCTCGTGCAGTTGGACGGCGCCTCGCTGCTCATCGACCCGGTCTTCTCGGACCGGATCGCGGGACTGATCCGCCGCAACGTCCCTGCGCCGCTCTCCGCCCGCGAGCTGCCCCGCATCGACGCCACCCTGGTGACGCACAACCATTACGACCATCTGGACACGCCCTCCGTCCGGGCGGTCGGCGCGCGCACGCTGTCCGGCCTGGGGATGTCGCGCCTGGTCCGGTGCGAGGAGCTGGACTGGTGGCAGAGCGCGCCCGTCACCGACCGCGTGAGCGCCACCTTCGTCCCCTCGCAGCACTGGAGCCGCCGCCGGCTTTCCGACACGAATCGCGCGCTGTGGGGTGGATTCGTGGTCGAGGGGCCCAGCGGGCGCATCTACCACTCGGGCGACACGGCCTATTTCGACGGTTTCGCCGAGATCGGGCGGCGGTTCCCCGGCCTGGACGCCGCGCTGCTCCCGATCGGCGCCTACGATCCGCCCTGGTTCATGGAGAAGCAGCACATGAACCCGGAGCAGGCGGTGCAAGCCTTCGTCGACCTCGGCGCGCGCCGGATGGTGGCCATGCACTGGGGGACGTTCAAGCTGACCGACGAGCCGCTCGACGAGCCGCCGCGGCGGCTTCATGCGGAGTGGCGACGGCGCGGATTGCCTGAGCAGGCGCTGCGCGTGCCGGCCATCGGGGAGACGCTCGGCGGCGGCCTCGCGTAGACTCGACGGCGGAGTCAGCGACCGGGTTGGCGCGGGCGACCGCTTTGGGATCGCCGTCGATCGACTTCTTGGTGCCGGGCTGCAACCAGATCGACGACCGCGGTTCGGTAGTTGTCGGCGCCCATCGGGGCGCTCGAGGTGGGATGGTGGTAGGTGTCGAGGGTGGCAAGCACGGACGCCTCTGCGGCCGGCATGACGGACCGGCTGCGCGACTTGTTCGCCGTCCCGCCGGCGGAATTCGTCGCGGCGCGCGACGCGCTCGCCAAGGAACTGCGAGCCGGCGGCCGCGAAGCAGAAGCCAAGGAGGTCGCGTCGCTACGCCGGCCGACCGCGCCGGTCTGGGCGGTCAACCAGCTCGGGCGCCGGGCCCCGGCGGAGGTCGACGAGCTGCTCGACTCCTCCGAGCGGCTCCAGGAGGCGCAGCTGCGAGGAGCGGGGGGAGACGAGCTGCGCGCCGCGATGGCCAGGCAGCGCGCTGCGCTCGCGAAGCTCGAGCGCGGCGCGGAGCAGGTGCTGCGCGGCGCGGGTCTGCAAGCGTCGCCCGGGGCAATCCGGACGGTGCAGTCCACGTTGCAGGCCGCGGCGACCGGCCCACGCGAGATGCGCGAGCGGCTGCGGAACGGAACGATCCGGGAGGCGCTCCAGCCGGCCGGATTCGAGGCGCTGCTGGCTGCCGGGATC
>DASQBG010000080.1:0-32221 GCA_035635335.1 Myxococcales bacterium
GTGGAGGGCGGAGAGCATCTCTTCGCCGTATTGCTGGAGGCGGAAGGGGTCCATTCCCTCGACGCGGCCGAGCTCCTCGAGGGTGCGCGGGGCGGTGCGCGCCACGGCCATCAGCACGGCGTTGGGAGCGATGACCTGCACCTCGACCTTGCGCGCCTCGGCGCGTCCCTTCCGCCAGGTCCGCAGCTTCTCGTACCGCTCCTCGACGTCGGCATCCGGCCCGCCGCGCCGCCACGGCGGACCGCGCTCGGGCCGCGGGAGCGGCGGCGGCGCCCCGGACTGCCCGGCGCGCACGGCCTCGAGGATCTCCGGTGCGAGGCGGCGCAGCACGGCCGCCTGGGCGCCGGGGACCCGCAGCACTTCTTCCTCGGTGCGCGGCTGCCTGCGGGCGACCTCCGCGAGCAGCAGGTCCGAGAGCACCTTGAAGGGCGGCCGGTTGACCTCGCGCGCGCGGCGGTCACGCAGCAGGTACATCTCGCGCAGCACGCCCCGGCCGCGGCCGTCGAGCGTGCGCGCCGCCTTCATCTTCTGCCAGCCGTCCGCGTCGAACGGGCGCGGCCGCGGCTCCTTGGCGGTGAGGCGGGTGAACTCCGCCTCCGCCTCGGACAGGAGCCCGCGCTCGGCGAGCCGCGCGCCCAGCCGCTCGCGGAGAGCGAGGAGGTGCTGCACGTCCGCGAAGGCGTACGCGAGCTGTCCCGGAGTCAGCGGCCGGCGTCCCCAGTCGCTGCGCTGCTCGTCCTCGGTGAGCACCACGCCCAGCTCGTCCGACAATAGATTTCCCAGCCCGACCCGCTCGATGCCGAGCACCTTCGCGGCGGCGTGCGTGTCGAAGATCCGCCCGAGGGTGATGCCCCACTCGCGCTTCAGACAGACCACGTCGTATTCGGCGGCGTGGAGCACCACCTCGCGCGCCGGGTTGGCGAGCAGCGGCGCCAACGGCCCCAGGCCGCCCGCGAGCACGTCGATGGCGTAGTCCGCGCCCGGGGTGGCGATCTGCACCAGGCAGACCTGCTCGCTGTAGGCGTGGAACCCGTTGGACTCCGTGTCCAGCGCGACGCGAGGCTCCGCGGCGACCGCGTCGGCGACGCGCGAGAGCCCAGCTCCGTCCCCGACCAGCACCTGTTCGCGCATCCCTCCGCGAGGCTCTACCACGGCGGCGGCGGAGCGATGCTCGGACGCCCGGAGCGAGAGCGGGCGGCGTCTCACGCCAGCTGCCCCCGCTCCTCGATCTCGCGCAGGATGGGACGGAAGCGGCCCTTGACCTTGAGGAGACGCAAGTCGTGCGCCAGGCCCGTCGCGGCCCGGTAGAAGAGGATGGCTTCCGCGGGCGGTTTGACCGCCAGCGCGAGGCGCGGCTGCGACTGCACCAGCCGTCTCACGTCCTGCACCATCGGGTCCGCGCCGAAATCGTACGGCTCGTCCGTCTGGATCGGCCGCTCGACGATGTCGGCCAGCCTCTGGCAGAACTCGTACGCCGCCTGCACGTCATCGCCGATGAAGCGGAAGCCCGCGCGCTCCAGCGCGGGGCCGACCTGCAGGGCGGGCTTCCCGTGCGCGTTCGCTTCCAGGAAGCTGCGGTAGGTGGCCGCGAACGGCTCGGAGAGCAGCTTGGTGGCGCCGAAGTCCAGCACGCCGAGCCGGCCATCCGGCAGGAGGAGGAAGTTGCCCGGGTGCGGGTCGGCGTGGATCCGGCGAGCGGCATAGAACGGCCCCCAGATGGCGAAGGCGAGCAAGCGTCCGACGCGATACCGCTCCTCCTCGGAGGGGCTCGACTCCATCAGCTCGAGCAGGTGCGGTCCGCGCAGCCGGGTCAAGCAGAGCACGCGCAATGACGAGAGGTCGGGCACTACCTCGGGCACCGCCAACTCGGGATAGTCGCGCGCCGCCTGCGCATACGCGCGGCACTGCTCGGCCTCCTGCACGTAATCGAGCTCGCGCAGCAGCGACGCGCGCACCTCCTCGTAGTACGGCCGGCCGTCGAGCGTCTCGCCGGTGAGCGAGAGCCCGCGCACCAGGATCGCCGCGTTGGCCAGATCGCTCTCCAGCGCGCGATCCACGCCCGGGTACTGCACCTTGACCGCCACGTCGCGGCCGTCGTGCAGCCGCGCCCCGTGCACCTGACCGAGCGATGCGGCGGCTAGCGGCTCCCGATCGAAGGCGGCGAACAGCTCGTCGGGATCGTGGCCCAGCTCGGCCCGCACCACCTCGACCACCTGCTCGAACGACATCCGCTGCGGCGCCTGCGCGAGCAACCTGGCGACGATGCGCCGCGCCTCGGCGGGCAGCGCGTCGGGGTCCATCGCCAGCGCCTGCCCGAGCTTGAGAGCGGCACCCTTCAGCTCGCCGAGGGTCCCGAGGATCCGCTCGGCGGCCTTGCGCAGGTCGGGGTTCGCCTCCCCGCCCAGCGTGCGGCGGGCCTGTTGCGCGAGGAGGTCGCCGGTCGTGCGCGCGGTGAGGTAGGCGAGCCGGCTCAGCCGGCGCAGCCGGCCGGTCTGCACGTGATCGTCGTCGGGCATGGGCAGCCCAGGGTAACGGCCGGCGCGCGGTACCGCATCTGCCGGCGCTTGCTGCCTCGTGGTATGGGCCTCGAGCCCATGGCGGACGAAACGAGGCCCTCACCCGGCGCGGCGCGCGCGTTCGCGGCGTATGGCGCGTTGTGGGTTGGCTACCTGGCGATCGGCGGCGCGACGCAACAACACGACCTCGTCGGCGGTCTATGGGTGACTGAAGTGCTGGCGATAGCATTGCCCGCGATCATCGCCGTCCGCGTGGCCGGCCTTCCCGCCCGAAGCGCCCTTGGCCTGCGCGCTCCTGCTCCCGCGCACCTCGGCGCGGCCGTCCTGCTCGCCATCGCGAACCAGCCGGTGGTGTCGTTCGTCACCTGGGCCTCGCGCGCGCTCGCGCCCGAGAGCTGGGTGAGGGAGTTCGATACCCTGCAGCGCGCCCTCGACCTGTTCTTCTCGCAGCAGGCGCTGCCCATGATCCTGACGGTCTCGCTGGCCGCGCCGCTCGGGGAGGAGCTGTTCTTCCGCGGCTACGCGCTCCCGGCGCTGGCGCGCAGCTGGGGGCCTCTCGTCGCATGCCTGGTCAGCGGCGCGATGTTCTCCGCCCTCCACGTGAACCGGATCGGGTTTTTGGGCCTGTGGGAGATCGGCATCCTGCTGGCCGTCCTGCGCCTCTGGAGCGGGTCTTTGTGGCCGGCGATCCTCTGCCACGCGACGAACAACGCCGTGGCAGGCGCCGCGTTCCTGCTCGGCTGGGAGGATCCGGACATCGCGCCGCCAGCCTGGCTTCTCGCGCTGGGCGCGGTGCTTCTCGGCGCCGGCGTCACGCTGGCCCGCCGCACATTGCGTCGCGTGCCGCCGGCCGAAGACCCGCCTTCCCCGCGCGACGTCCGTTTCACGCGCGCGATTTCCCTCGAGGCCCTCTGGGTCGCCGGCGTCCTGCTCGCGATCGCGCAACTGCGCCACGTGGTGGCCGACGTTCCCATGGCCGTCTGGATTGGCCTGAGCGCCGCGGCGGTCGCGGTCGCGGCGGTGTCCTGGTCGCGCGACGCTTCGGCCTGAAGCCGGAGGCCCTAAACGCTGCGGATCTTTTGAACTCTGAGCTGCGGCCCGGCCATGGCGATCCCGAAGCCCTCGTCGACGGTCCCTTCGACCTCGACCTGCGCTCCGGCCTTCAGGCCGCCGATGGCTCCGACCAGCGTGTAGCGCTTGCCGTCCTCGGCGACCAGCTGCCAGATGCCGCCTTCGAGATCCCTGCGCTCCACCCGGCCGCGGACCTTCATCGCATCCTCTCGGGCACGAGGACCGCGCGGGCTGCCCACCAGGCGATGAACGAGCCGAGCAGCAGCCAGAACGGGACCATCCACAGGGGCAGGACGGGCAGGTGGACGCTGCGGACCAGCGCCGCGTGCAGGAGCAACCCCGCCCATCCGAACGCGAGGCCCGCGGCAATTGGACGGAGCGGCTTCACCGCGCGCGCCACCAGCGCCAGCGCGAGCGGCGGCACGGCGCTCCAGCCGACGAACGCCACCACGGAGGCGGTGAATCCCATCCCCGCCAGACCGAAGAAGTGCTGCGCGACCGCGGGCGGAGGCAGCGCGAGGAGCCCGAGTCCCGGGAGGCGAGCCGCGCCGAGCGGGGCGAGCAGCGTGTAGGCGCCTGCGCCGACCAGCAGCGCCGGCCAGAGCCCCGCGGGCGTTCCGCGGACCTGGCCGAGCCGGCGTGCATGCGCGAGACCGAGCCAGGCGCCGACGGCCGCCAGCGCCACGCGCCACAGCGCCCACCACGTGGTCGCCCTCCGCAGGGCTCCCGCGACATCGAGCAGGCCGGCTCCGTACCGCTCCGCGTCGCCGGCGATCTCGGCCTCGCCGTACGCGCCGGGAGAGCGCGCGCTCGCGGCCAGCAACCTTTCCACCGCGGCGGGGCTGGTCACGCCCACGGACTGGAGCAACGCCGCGGCCCCGGCCACGTGAGGCGCGGCCATGCTGGTGCCCTGGAACCAGCGGTACACGCCTTGGCCCGAGGAAGGATCGACGGTCTCCTGCAGCACACCGCCCTGCTCGCCCTGCGACTTGTCTCCGCCCGGAGCGGCGATGCGCACCTCCGGCCCGTAGGAGGAGTACGGAGCGAGCCGTCCCTGGGGGCCGACCGAGCTGACCGCCAGCGCGCCGGGATACGCGGCCGGAAACGAGACTCCGCGGCCGCCGCTGTTTCCCGCCGCGCACACCACCACGCAGCCGCGCGATCGCGCGTACGCGACCGCGTCCGCCATCGCCGCCGAGCGGGCGCCGCCGCCGAGGGACAGGTTGAGCACCCGGGCGCCGTGGTCGGCCGCCCAGCGGATCGCGTCGGCGATGGCCACCGAGGTGCCGCTTCCGTCGGCGCCCAGCACCTTGAGCGGCAAGAGCCGCGCGAGCGGCGCCATGCCCGCCACCCCGATCCCGTTGTCGGTGGTCTGGGCGACCGTCCCGGCGACGTGGGTTCCGTGGCCGTGGTCGTCGCGGGCGTCGTCGCCGTCCTTCAGGAAGTTGTGGCCCTTCAGGAGACGCGCCGGATCGAGGTCGTCGACCGGCGCCACGCCCGTGTCGATGATGGCCACCGTGACGCCCGCGCCGCGCGCGCTGTCCCAAGCGGAGGTCGCGCCCGCCGCCCGCAGGTGCCATTGCTGAGCGAACTGCGGATCGTCCGGCACCCAGAGCGCCTGCACGCGGACCACCGGCTCGGCGAAATGGACGTCGGGGCGGCGTCGCAGCTCGTCGAGCACCGCGGCCTCCCGCTCGGGGTCCACCCGCAGGACCAGGAGCTGCTCCGGCTCGTCGATGCCGTCGAAGGGATCGTCGATCAGCCGTTCGTCCTCGAGCACCTCGCCGAGCCGCGCGCCGAGCGCGTGGTGCTCGGGCGTGAACCCCTCCAGGCCCACGTCGATGAGCCCGGGGATCGCCTCGGGGTCGCCCTGTTCAGCGACCACCGCGGGCACGCGGCGCCCGCACCCCGCGAGCCCGAACGCGAGCAGCGCCAGGACGGCCAGGAACGCCACCACCGCACGCTCGAAGAGCGCCGGCGGCGCCTGCAACCTGCTCAGCTCGACGGACATCGATCCGCTCCCGCTTGCAGTGTACCGCGCACAGGCGACATACGCTGGCGCGGCCTCCGGATTTCACTGCTCGGACCTGCAAACGCGCCCGGAGGCCAACCGATCTGGGTCTCGTCCAACTCCAGCCGCGGCTCGCCGGATTCGGGCAGATCCACAGTTCCGGAAGGCCGCGCAGGAACCCGTGGTCGGAGCTCGCGATCACGGCCAGCTGTACTGCCCGCGCTGGACCATCACGCGTCGCCTTTGCGGAAGACGAAGAACTTCAGATAGCGGCCCTCGGGGAAGGAGGGCTTGATGGGGTGGTCGGGAGGCTGGCGCCGCTCCTCGAGCAGCGTCAGGTCCGACCGTGTCTTGACCGCGGCCTCGCGGACCGCCCCAAGGAAGTCCTCCGGGGTGACGCGCGCGGAGCAGCTTGCCGTGGCGAGGATGCCCCCCGGCGCGAGCGCGCCGAGCGCCGCCCGGTGCAGCGACGCGTACCCGTCGAGCGCGGCGGGGACCGCCTTCTGCGTCTTCGCGTACGCGGGCGGGTCCAGCACGATGAGATCGAAGCGGCCGGCGCGAGCGTCGCGCAGGTACTCCAGCACGTCCGCCGCCTCGAATCCGTGCGCGGCCGGATCGAGCTGGTTCAACTCGAAGTTCCGCCGCGCGAGCTGTAGCGCGGAGGCGTCGCGGTCTACGCTGACGACCGCGCCCGCGCCGCCGAGCGCCAGCGCCAGCGAGAACCCGCCCGTGTAGGAGAAGCAGTTCAGCGCGCGCCGCGCTCCGCGCGCGTAGCGCCGCATCGCCAGCCGGTTCTCGCGCTGGTCGAGGAACATCCCCGTCTTCTGCCCCGCGCGCACGTCGACCGCCAGCGCCACGCCGTTCTCGCGCACCAGCACCGGGTCCGGCGGCTCTTTGCCCCACAGCACCTGCCCGCGCGGGGGACGCGTCGGCCCTGAATCGTCCTCCAGCGCGGTCTCGTCCTCCTCCGCCGAGGGGATCGTGTCGTCATCGCGTCCGTAGACGCCGGCCAGCTCGACCTCGCCGCGCAGCGCCTCCACGATCTGCCCGCGGTGCGGCGAGAGGCCTGCGCTGTAGAGCTTGAGCACCGCGAATTTCCCGTACAGGTCGGCCACCACGCCCGGCAACCCGTCGCCCTCGCCGTGGACGAGGCGCACGCAGTCGGTGACGGTCGGATCGGAGAACGGGACGTATGCGCGCCTGAGCGCGACCGCCTTGGCCACCCGCCGGCGCCAGAAGTGGGGGCCGATGGCCTCCGCGGGATCGAGCGTCAGCACCCGGACGCTGATGTGCGAATGCGGGTCGTAATAGCCACGCGCGACGAACCTTCCTCGCTCGGTCACGTCCACGATGGCGCCGGGCTCGAGCCCCGAAGGAGGCTTGGCCAGCGCGCGCCGGAAGACCCAGGGGTGCCCGGCGCGCAGGTGCCGCGCCAGGTCCTTCTGCAGCTCCAGCTTGACGGTACCCACGCCGCTCCCCTTGCTGCGCGGCGCCCGGCGCCGCCCTGCCTTCCGCCAGGCAGGCCGTGCTGCCGCCGCGAGCCTACCGTGTACCACTGCATGTACTACTGCACGCGCGCCGCGCTCGCGGAAAGGTCGCGCCAACAGATGACCGGAGAACCCCGATGAAGAAGATCCTGCTGAGTGCCGCCGCGCTGCTCCTGCTGCCGCTCTCGGCGCGCGCCGAGAGCGAGCTGTCCCTCACGCTCCAGGGCGGTGCCGTCAAGTACGACCAGGCGTTGGCCGCGCCGTCCGAGCTGGGTGCCGAGTACGGCGTCCGGTTCGGCATCCTGCCGACCCCCATCCTGGGAGCGGAGATCGGGTACCTGGGGTCCCAGAGCAACGTGCGCGACGTGGTGAACAACTCGAACACCACGCGCTTCATCTCGAACGGCGCGTACGCCGATGCGCGCGTGAACGTGCTGCCGGGCAACATCATGCCCTACGTCTTCGGCGGATTCGGCGTGACGAACTTCAAGGTCGACAACGAGGTGGTGAACAGCGACGGCGGCCTGCACGGCAAGACGGTGGCGACCATCCCCTTCGGCGGCGGCGTCGACTTCAACATCGGCGCGTTCAAAGTCGGCGGGCGCTTCCAGTACAACTACCTGATCACGGACCAACTCATCCGCAACGCGCCCAGCGGCGGCGTCACCACCGGGAACAACACGAACATGTGGGGCGTGAACCTGGACCTCGGCGTCAGCTTCCACTGACGCCCGCGTCTCTTCCACTGCTGATTCCGTTGATCTGTTGGGGGGTGGTGGACTGCCCACCGGATAGGTCTGCGTGGTGAAGAACGGAAACACCGCGTCGACGCCTCCCATGCGGCAACCGTGTCAGGCGCGCTCGGCGAGACCGCGCGCGAAGTTCCCGATGACCAGGCCCCGCCGGGCGCCGCGCAGGCGCCGCAGCAGCGTGCGCATGCCCCGCGGCCTGCCGCCCGCGCTGGTGCGCTCCGCCACGGCCAGGTACTGCTCCGGATCGATGGCCAGGCTGCGGACCTGCACCTGGTCGACCCGGGCGCTCCCCACCAGCTCGCACAATGCGTCCATCTCGCCTTGCCGGTCGGTGACCCCCGGGAACGTGAGCAGGTTGAGCGCCGTATAGATCCCGCGCTTCTTCGCCAGCCGGATCGAGCGCACCACGTCGCGAAAGCCGTAGCGCACGGGCCGGTAATAGGCCTCGTAGAGCGGCGCGTGCGCGCTGTTGAGGCTGATGCGGCACGCGTCGAGCCCGGCCTCGATGAGGAGGTCGAGGTTCTCCGGCAGCGAGCCGTTGGTGTTGATGTTGATCGACCCGCGCGAGGTCGCGTTCCGCATGCGCCGGATCGCGTCGGCGATGACGTGCGCGCGGGTGAGCGGTTCGCCCTCGCAGCCCTGGCCGAAGCTGATCATCGTCCGGCCCGGAGCGTCGCGCAGGTGCGGGATGCCGATCTCGGCCATCCGCCGCGCGTCGGGCGCATCCTCCATCCGCTCGTGCGAGCTGGGAGGACCCTCGGGAGGCTGCTCCGAGATGCAGCCGACGCAGCGCGCGTTGCAGCCCACGCTGGCGGGGATGGCGCCTTCGTCACGCACGTAGAAGGTGTTCTGGGCGGTGAAGCAGCGCCATTCGAGCGCGCAACGAGCCAGCTGCTTCAGCAGCGGATTGTGGTCGCGGCTCAGCCGCGCGCTGACCAGGCCGGGCAGCTCCGCGGTGGAATGCGCCCCCGGATCCCAGTGCCTGCGAAGGTCCGTGTGGAGCGCGTACGCGACATGGCCCAGGCTCCGGTCCCAAGCGGCCGCCGTGTACGCCCACTGCGGCAGCAGGGGCGCCACGGTCGAGGTTCGGTAGGCCGGCAGCGCGAGCCGGGTCCAGCCCGGCGGGAGGACGGCGCCGACCGCGCTGGCGCGCACGGTGCGCTTGCCGAGCTTCATCTCGCGCACCTCGACCACGGCGCCGGTGCGCGGATCGAGGCCCAGTGGCCTGCGCCCCGGGAGCATGGCGAGCTGCGCGTGCGGCGGCAGCGCGACCGGCACCTCGCGTGGAAGGACCGCTCCTTCGCTTTCGCGCACGAGCGCGAGCAGCTCGGGGTGCTCGTACACCCTTCCCGCCTCGTCGGCGAAGAGCAGCTTGGTGGAATGATGCGACACGACGCGGCTTGACCGAGACCCGCGCCTTGCTATCTTGCGCGGCCCTTTCCAGCAACCGGAAACAGCGGAGCCCTCGCATGATCATCGGCTGTCCCAAGGAGGTCAAAACCCGCGAGTACCGCGTCGGGCTGGTGCCCGGCGGCGTACAGGCGCTCACCAGCCGCGGGCACACGGTGCTGGTGGAAAAGGGCGCCGGAGTGGGGTCCGGGATCGGGGACGAGTCGTACGTGAAGGCCGGCGCCCAGATCGTCGATTCCGCCCGCGAGGCGTGGCAGCGCGGGCAGATGATCGTGAAGGTGAAGGAGCCGATCGAGTCCGAGTACGGGCTCCTGCAGGAAGGCCAGACGATCTACACGTATTTCCACCTCGCTGCGGTCCCGGCGCTGGCCAAGGTGCTGCTGGAGAAAAAGATTGCCGCCGTCGCGTACGAGACCATCCAGACCGAGGACGGACAGCTCCCGCTGCTCAAACCGATGAGCGAGGTCGCCGGCCGGATGGCAGTGCAGGTCGGCGCGGTGATGCTGGAGAAGGAGCACGGCGGCAAGGGCGTCCTGCTCAGCGGTGTGCCCGGCGTGCGGCGCGGCCGGGTGGTCATCCTCGGCGGCGGGACCGTGGGCACCAACGCGGCCAAGCTGGCCTCGGGCATGGGCGCGGAGACGGTGATCCTGGACGTGAGCACGAGCCGGCTGGCCTATCTCGACGACATCTTCGGGTCGCGCATCCAGCCCATCTATTCCGACCAGGACCAGATCGCGAAGTACGTCCGCGAGGCGGATCTAGTGATCGGCGGGGTGCTCATCCCCGGCGCGAAGGCGCCCAGGCTGGTGAGCGAGAAGCTGATCTCGCAGATGAGCGAGGGGAGCGTGGTGGTGGACGTGGCGGTCGACCAGGGCGGTTGCATCGAGACCTGCCGCCCGACCACCCACGACCATCCGACCTACACGGTGCACGGAGTGGTCCACTACTGCGTGGCGAACATGCCTGGCGCGGTGGCGCAGACTTCGACCTTCGCGCTGACCAACACCACCATCGCGTACGGCATCAAGCTCGCCGACCTGGGCGTCGTGGAAGCAGCGAAGCGCGATCGAGCGCTCGCCTTGGGCGTGAACACGTTCAACGGCCACTGCACCTACAAGGCGGTCTCCGAAGCCCTCGACCTCCCCTACACCCCCCTCGAAAAAGCCTTCACCACCCGCCGCTGATGCCTCGTTGGTTCACGCAGAGCGCGCAGAGTGCGCAGAGTTTCTTTTTTTACCCGGTCCCCTCTGCGGGCTCTGCGGGCTCTGCGTGAACCGTTTTTTCCGCGTAATGTCATGGGATTGTGGCGGGCGGGCGGGCGGGCGCTTCTGTAGCAGGAATGCAAGTGGGGGAGGCTCGGTTTCCAGGGTCGTCAGGGCCGGTTAGATTGGGCGTGCGGGACCTGTGGTACGCGCAACCAGGGAGTGGGATGCTCGACTTCAAGCACACCGACAGGACCCGGCGGGAGTTCGAAGCGCTCGCTCTCGAGCACCTCGATCCGCTCTACTCCGCGGCGCTACGGCTGACCAAGAACGAACGGGACGCGGAGGACCTGGTCCAGGACGCCTTCCTGCGCGCCTTCCGCTTCTTCGACAAGTTCGAGCGCGGCACCAACATGAAGGCGTGGCTTTTCAAGATCCTCACCAACACCTTCATCAACCGCTACCGCCGCCGCGTGAAGGAGCGCACCGTCGTCGAGGGCGCCGCGCGCGAGCAGTCGAGCGAGAAGTTCATCGTCCGCGAGACGGCCGAGAGCGCGGTCAACCCGGAGCAGTACTTCTTCGACAAGCTGCTCTCCGACGACGTGCTGCGCAGCATCGACGGGCTGCCCATCGACTTCCGCCTGGTGGTGATCCTCGCCGACCTGCAGGAGTTCTCCTACAAGGAGATCGCCGAGATCCTCGACTGCCCGGTGGGCACGGTGATGAGCCGCCTCTACCGCGGGCGGAAACTGTTGCAGAAAAACCTCATGTCCTACGCCGTCGAGCAAGGCGTCCTGCAGGCGCCTCGGGCCATGGAGCTGGGCTCCGAGGCCGAGGAAGAAGCGGACGTGCTCGAGTTCAAGCGCCGCGCCGGCGGTTGACCATGATCCTCCACTGCCGCGAGATCGAGTCGTTCCTGCCGGCCTACGTGGACGGCGAGTTCGATGGGGTCGAGCGGGCCGAGGTCGAGTCGCACCTGGTGGATTGCACCGCCTGCCAGCACGCGGTCCGCATCCAGGCGGCGATGAAGGAGGCGGTGAGGCGCGCCGCCCCGGCGGTGGCCCCGATCGAGCTGCGCCGGTCGGTGCGCCTCGCGCTGCGCGAGGAGGAGCCGCCCGTCTCGCGCTGGGACGGCGTGCTGCGCAACCCGCGCTCGGTAGGCCTGTTGGCCGCGGCCGTTGGCGCGGCGGTGTGGTTCCTCGCCGGCGGCATGTCCCACCGGATCTTCCCGCGACAGTCCGGGTTCGTCGACGACGGCATCACCTTGCACCGGCGCGGCCTGCCGCTCGACTACGCGGCCAGCGACGTCGGTTCGGTGCAGCAGTGGCTCCAGGGTCGGCTGGACTTCGCCGCGCGCGTGCCGCGCTTCCGGCAGGGTCCGGCGGTGCAGGGGGTGCGCCTGTCCGAGCTGCACTCCCGCTCGGCCGCGGCGGTCTCCTACTCCGTCCCACAGGGCGCAGGTGGACGCGTCACGCTGCTCATCGTCGACGATCCGGACGAAGCCGATCCGCCGGGATCGGTGCGCCGCCTCGAAGGCCGCCAGGTGTGGCTGAGTCGGAGCCGCGGCTACAATGTGGTTTCCTGGAGGACGAACGAGATCGTGTATTCTCTCATTTCCGATCTCGACGAGAGCGACGTCCTGCAGCTCGTGCAAGGGGTAGAGTTCCGGTAATTCTGCACGTCCCCTGCACGATTGATTGACCCCCGGCAACGGGACTCGTACTCTTTTCGTACGCCTCATGTCCAAGCGCATCCTGCTCATCGATTCCGACGAGTCTTTTGCGCAGAGGCTCGCGGCCGCGGCGAACGCCAGGGGCTTCGAGGCGTCCACCGCGACCAACAGCGAGCAGGGCATGACGCTCGCGCGGCAGGAGAGCCCCGACCTGATCGTGGTGTGCGTCGAGGCGCAGCCCACCAACGGTTACATGCTCTGCACGCGGCTCAAGAAGGACGAGCGGCTCAGGGCCATCCCGGTCATCCTGACCTCCGCGAACGCCACGCCGGACAGCTTCGAGAAGCACAAGAAGCTGAAGACGCGCGCCGAGGACTACCTGATCAAGCCGTTCGGCGCGCAGGCGATGCTGCAGATGGCGTCGCGGTTGCTCGGCGGGCCTACGCCCGCGGGCGACGAGGAGATCGTCTCGATGGACGACGAGTCGCTCGGGCTGGGAAACGGCATCTCGGGCGACGACGAGCCCATCCAACTGGGCGAGGCCGAGGCGGCCGAGGCGCACAGCGCGAACGACGACCCGGTCGTCGAGCTGGAGGAGCTGGTGGAGATGGATGACGCGCCCGCCCCGGTCCGCGGAGGCGGCGACGAGGACCTGGACATGTTCGACCAGGCGTTCGATGCCCTGCAGCCTTCCGGCGGTAGCGGAGCGGTGCCGGTCGAGAAGCCGCGCCTGCGCGTGGCCCCCGATCCCGAGCCCGAGCCGCAGCAGCGGCGTCGCGAGCCGACCGAGCTGTCCGCTCCCACCGACGAGCAGCTGCTCGGCCTGGACGAGGAGTCCGCCCTGGCCGGGTTGGAGGCGGTGCCTCCCGCGCCGAAGACCCCGTCCCGGCCGTCCCGGCCGCCGCCCCCGAGGGCCGAGCCGCGCGCCCGCACCGGGGAGAGGAGCGTCGCCGAGCTCCGGCAGGAGCTGGAGGACAAGGCGAAGCAGCTCGCCGACCTCCAGGAGCAGCAGGGCGCGCTCGAGGACCAGGCGCAGCAGCTCAAGGAGGAGGCGGCGAAGCGCGACGCCTCGGCCAAGGCGCTGCAGCAGCGCGCCGACGCGCTCGCCGCAGCGGCGAAGAAGTTCGAGCGCGAGCTGACCGCCGCGCGCGTGGAGCTGAAGGCGGGAGGCGGCAAGTCGCAGGCCGCCCAGCTCGAGGCCGAGCTGGACAAGGCGCGCGAAGAGGTCGCGGCGCTGACCGGCGAGAAGGACCTGCTGCGCGAGGAGCGCGACGAGCTGCGCAAGCAGGTTTCCGACGCGCAGGCCGCGACCAAGCAGAACGAAGAGCGCGCGATCCGCGCGTACCAGAAGATGAAAGGCGACGAGAAGCTGCGCGAACGGATGCGCAAGGCCCTGCAGATCGCTCTCGCGCTCCTCGAGGACGGCGCCGTCGACACCGGGTCCGGCTCGGAACCGGAGAAGAAGAAGTCCGCGTAACGCCGAATACGGCGGCGCTGGGCAATCCGGCCGAATGCGTCAGGTGGATCGTACGATTGCCGACGGCGGGTCGGAGCCGAACATTTGCCGCGGAGGGTGAGGGCGCGGGAAGGCGCCGGATCCCGGGGAGCGGCCGATGCGCGTCGTCCGACCGGTGGAAGGCACTCGCCTGGCGGCAGTGGTGGAGGTCCCGCGCGGACCGTTGTGCGTGGGCCCCGAGCGCCAGGCGCCGATCCGGCTGTCGCTGATCGTCCCCACCTACAACGAGTCGCGCAACCTGGAGGAGCTGCTGCGGCAGCTCACCGCGGCGCTCGAGCCGCGCCTCGCCGGCGAATACGAGATCCTGGTGGTCGACGACGACAGCCCCGACGGGACCTGGGCCGTGGCCATGCGCCTGGCCGAGCGCTGGCCCGCGGTGCGGGTGATGCGCCGGCGCTCCGAGAAGGGGCTCTCCACCGCGGTGATCCGCGGCTGGCAGGCGGCGCGCGGCGAGGTGCTCGCCGTCATCGATGCCGACCTGCAGCACCCCCCCGAGGTGCTCGCGCGGCTGTGGGAGGCGATCAAGGCCGGCGCGGACCTCGCGGTCGCCAGCCGGCACGTGGAGGGCGGCGGCGTCAGTGACTGGAGCGCGCTGCGCAGGGCGCTCTCGCGCGGCGCGCAGCTGCTCGGGCTCGCCGTGCTGCCGTCGGTGGTCGGCCGCGTGAGCGATCCGATGAGCGGCTACTTCATGGTGCGGCGCGCGGCCATCGCCGGCGCCGAGATGAGCCCTCTCGGGTACAAGATCCTCATCGAGGTGCTCGGCCGAGGGCGCATCCGGGCCGTGTCCGAGGTGGGCTACGTGTTCCGCGAGCGGCTCGCCGGCGAGAGCAAGGTGACCGCGAAGCTGTACGTCGATTACCTCCGCCACCTGGTGAGGCTCCGGCTTGCGACGCTGCCGGCGCGCTTCCCCCGCTTCGCTGCCGTGGGGTTGAGCGGCGTCGCGGTGGACATGACGCTCCTCTTCCTCCTCTCCGATCCGCGCTCGCTCGGGTGGGAGCTCACCCCGAGCAAGGTGCTCGCGGCCGAGGCGGCCATGGTCAACAACTTCATCTGGAACGACTCCTGGACCTTCCGGGACCTGGCGGAGCGGCTCGGCGGTGGAACGGCGCGGCTGAAGCGCTTCGCCAAGTTCAACCTGATCTGCGCGATGGGCCTTGCGCTCAGCGTCCTGCTGCTCGCGCTACAGGTAAACGTCCTCCGCATCAACCGCTATCTCGCCAACGGGGCGGCCATCGCGCTCGTCACCGCCTGGAACTTCTGGATGAACAAGGCGTTCAGCTGGAGCATCCCGGGCTCGCCGGCCCCGGCGCGCCGCGCCCTCCTCGCCGGACGCCCTGCAGCGGCTCCCTGAGGTCAGCGGCCCTGGGCCTGGTACAGGGTCCACCGCCCCGCGCGCGCCTTGACCATGAACGGGCCTGGCGGATCCGGCGCCGGGCCGCGCACCAGGAGGTAGTCCGCCTCGGCGCCTTCACGCGCGGGATCGAACCGGTCGGGGTGCTCTTCCCAGCCCGGCGGCAGCGGGATTGCCGGCGCGCGGAAGCGCACCGGCGTCCAGGGCAGCTCGGCGAAGTTCCGTCGCGCCCGGCCGCCTCTCTCCACCTGGTAGTACATGCCGAAATGCTGGTAGGCCTGGAACTGCACCTGATGGCTCTGCCGGTCGGCGACGAGCGACAACAGACGGCGGCCCGGCTCCGCCGCGCGAATCACCTGCTCGAGTTGCGGCGCCTCGGCCTCGGCGTCGAACGCGCGGTGCACCGCGGCCAGCCGGGCGTCGTAGGCGAGCTGCAGCGCCACGGCGGCAGCGAGCAGCGCCGAGGTGAGACGGCCGGGGGCGAGCGCCGGCGCGGAGAGGAACACGAACGCGAGCAGCGGGATGGCCCGCAAGTGCAGCGACCCCGCGGCCCCGACCGACTCGGGGACCGCCAGATACGCCACCCCCAGGCACGCGGCGAGGAGCGGCAGCCGCCACCAACGCGCGTCTCGTGTGCGGCCGGGGACCAGCGCGGCCGCGAGCCAGCAGAGCAGCAGCGCCGCCACGAACGCCTCGTCTGCGTGGCCCGCGAGCACGTTTCCGAAGCGCAGCAGGTCGAGCACGCGTTCGCGCAGCGGCTGCCAGGTGGCCGCCGCGTGCCCGACCGCGCCCGGCGACTGGGCGAAGAGCGAAGTCGCCATCCAGGCGGCGAGCAGCGCCACCGCCGGGACGAACGGCGCCAGCGAGCGGACGGCGCGCCGCCAACCGGCACCCGAAGTGGCGGCGAGCACGGCCCCGGCGCCGAGCGCCAGCGCCAGCCCGCTGGGATGCAGGTAGAGCAACGCCGCCGCCGCGACGGCGAGGGCCACCGCCCTGCCCGCCCGCGGCGCGCGCAGCTCGCGCTCGAGGAGCGCGACCACCAGAATCGTGGCGGGGACCGACTCGAGGAAGTTGAAGAACCCGAGGTAGAGCGGCGCGGTGTGGAACAGCGCCGGAGCGAGCACCGCGAGCCGCGGGTCGCGATCGAACGAGCGCAGGAAGGTCCATGACGCCGCGGGGAGCGCGAGCGCGATGAGCGAGAGGACGATCCGGCAGGCAGCCTCCGGCCCGGCGAAGCGCGCGAGCAGCGCGGCGGGCAGGTAGAAGCCGAGGTATTGCGAGCGCGCCAGATCGATCTCGAACCAGCGCCGGAAGGCGAATACCGGACTGTCGTAGTCGGCGAGCACCCGGACCGCGGCCAGGTGCTGGGGCGCGTCCTGGAAGGGCAGGAACCGCCCCGCCCAGAGCGGCACCACCGCGGCGGCCGCCGCCAGCATGCAGAGCGCCGGCCAGGCCAGCGCGCCGGCGTCCCATCCGAGCGGCACCGCGATGGCGAGCGCCCGCGCCGGCTGCGGCCGCTCCATCAGCTCCGACCGTAGCGGTCTTCGAGCCGCACGACGTCGTCCAGCTCGGGCGTGCTCGCCTCGAGCACGTCGCAGTCGGTGAGGGCCACCATGCGGTGGATGGTCCCCGGTCGGATGCGCATCGAATCCCCCGGCTGGAGCAGCACCTCGCGCGCCCCGGCGCCGGCGTCGAACTCGAACCGCATCGACCCCGAGAGGAGGTGGATCGTCTCGTCCTTCTGGCGGTGGTACTGCCGGCTCAGCGCGTGCCCGCGCGAGACGTGCAGGACCTTTCCCACGTAGCGCTCGGCGTGGGCCCAGATCAGCTCGTACCCCCACGGCTTCTCCACGCGCCTCGATTCGAACCGGACTTCCTGCTGCCCAGGTGCAGCCGAGCTTTCGACCGGATCGCCCATGGCGGCTCCTCCCGGGTCGAGGATCGGCATCGTGCGCCCGGCAGGCAACCGGCCTGCCGCGCACTGCCCCCGGCAGCCGCCGCCGGATTGGGCGGCGCTGCGCTTTGCCGCGGACGCCGCGGCACGCATCCTGGCAGTCGGTCAGGCTTTTTTGTCCAGGAGCTTCTGGGCCTGGCTCTGCAGCGCGCGGGAGACGTTGCGGTTCTTGGACACCGACTTGAGCTCGCTCTGCCGCAGGATCGAGAGGAAGCGCATCGCCACCGCCACCGGGACCTTGGGGTTGTTCACCAGGTTCACCTTGATCGTGTAGTTCTTCATGAGCAGGCGGTTGTTGTAGATGTGCTGGAGCACCTCGTTGGGCGAGGTGCGCGAGCTGGCGATCTTGGCGATCTCGCCGTCGGTGATGCGCGGGCTCTGCACCACCGCCAGCTGCACCAGCTTGTTCGGATCGCGCAGCAGGATGGTGCGGACCTCCTTGTTTCCCTTCTTGTTCGCCCATTCGATCTTCTTGGCGATCGAGAGCTTCCCGATCTGCTGCTTGATGGAGAGCCGCTTGATCTTGCCGTCGGCGTCGAGCTCCTCGTCCTCCTTCGGCTCCTCCGGCGTCTCGCCGGCGGTGTCGGCGGCGCCGATCTCCTCCAGCGCTTCCACGGCTCCGGCTTCTTCGAGCGCGGCCTTGGCCGCCGCCTCGGTCGCCGTCTTCTCGTCCGCCCCCGATCCCAGGACGCGCTTGCGGGCGGCCTGGAAGGCCGGCATGTCCGCGAGCACCAGGCCGGAACGGACGCAGAAATCGGTCACGCTGTCCGCCGTGGAGGGCCGCGTGATCGGATTGGCGACCAGGGCCCGCACGATGCCCTCGTGGCGCAGGATGCGCAGCTGGTTCTGCGCGACGATCTCCACCAGCTTCTCTTGCGGCATCGCGGCTACCCGCGCCACCGCCTCGTCGGGCGTGGACGGGTTCAGCACCAGCATCTCGAGGTACTGGACCTTCGAGTCCAGGGCCGAGACGTAGTAGTCGAGGACGCGCGGATCGGCCGTCTCGTCCCGCAGGGCGACCGCGAGCATGCGGTCGGGGAGCCCTGCCGCGCTCTTCGCCGCGGTCTCGCGCACGTTCGCGTCGGCGTCGAACGTCAGCATGAAGAGGGCGGTGGCCATGTCCTTGGGCCCCATCGGGACCAGGGCCTTCGCTCCCATCATCCGCAGGGGCGCGGGCGCCTGCGGATCCACGTGCTTCTGGAAGTTCGCCGGCAGCACCTCGAGCTGCAGCGGACAGGTCGCCGGCGCGGTCGCTTCGCCCATGCCGTCCTTGCTATCCGGCCTGGCGCGGCGGGAGCGCCTGCGGCCGCGGCTCCGGGTCCGGGAGGTCCTGGAAGGAAAACGTCGGATCGAAGCGCCTCCCGGACATCTTCCAGCTCAGCTTGCCGAGCCACTTGTTGAGGAAGAAGTTGCGGGGCAGCCAGGGGATCGGCGGCGGACGGCGCAGGCCGAGGGCGAGGAACTCGTGGCGGACGCGCGGATCGGTGGGAGCCAGCTCCATCGCCCGCTGCAGGGCCCGCACCGCCTGCTCCTTGTTGCGGGTCACCACCAGCGCCTTGGCCAGGTTGACCAGCGTCTCGGTGGTGGCCGGCCCCCGCCGCACCGCCTCCTCGCAGAAGCGGATGCCGCGCTGCCGGTCGCCCTCCACCAGCACCAGCGTCAGGCCGTAGTTCGAGAGTACGCGCACGTCGTTCAAGTTGCGCCGGTACGCCTTCTCGAACGCCTGGTGCGCCGAAGCGCGGTCGCTCTCGAGCAGCGCGCGACCCTCGTCGATGATCTTGTTCAGCTCGGCGGCGGGCAGCGCCTGGTGCTGGGGCGCGTGCGTGGGAGGCGGCGGGAGCGTGGGCCGGGGCATGCGCGTGGGCGTCCGAGTCGGACGCGGCGCGACCTTCACCACCGCGCGCAGGTGATCCTGCTCCGCGGGGGATGCCCCGCGCGGCACCGCCCCCGGCTTCGAGTCCTTCGGCCCCTCGTCCATCGAGTGCGTTCTCCGCCAGCCGCCAGCGAGCTCCGCCAGCCGGGTTCAGGTTTGATTGCGTTGATAGATGATGCGCAGCCCATCGAGCGTGAGCTGTTCGTCCACGATCTCGATCCGCTTGGAGACCTCGCCGATGAGCGGAGCGAGCCCGCCGGTCGCGACGATCTTCACCGGAAAGCCCAGCTCCTCCGCCATGCGCGAGCAGATGGAATCGACCAGGCCCGCGTAGCCGAAGACGAGGCCGCTCTGCATGGAGGCGACCGTGTTGCGGCCCACCACCTTGTCGGGCTTCTCGAAGGCGACGCGCGGGAGCTTGCTGGCGCGGTGGAAGAGCGCCTCCATGGAGATGGCGATCCCGGGCGCGATCGCGCCTCCCAGGTACTCGCCCCGGGGGGTCACCGCGTCGAAGGTGGTGGCGGTGCCGAAGTCGACGATGATCAGCCCCTGCGGCCACTTCTCGTAGGCGGCGACGGCGTTCACGATGCGATCGGCGCCGACCTCGCGCGGATTGTCGTAGAGGACCGGCATCCCCGTCTTCACCCCGGGGCCGACGATGAGCGGCTTCTTCCCGAAGAACCGCTTGCACATCTGCTCGAGCGGGAACTGCATCGGCGGCACGACGCTGGAAACGATCACGTCGTGCACCTGCTCCAGCTTCACTCCCGCGAAGTCGAACAGCGTGCGCAGCTGCAGGCCGTACTCGTCGCCGGTGCGATCCTTCTCGGTCTGGAAGCGGAAGGACTCGCGCAGCACTGGCTTGGGTGCGAGATCGAAGAGCCCCAGGACCGTGTTGGTGTTGCCGACGTCGATGGCCAGGAGCATGCGGCGAGTATCGGCAGCGCGAGAGTGGCGGTCAACAAAGGACCGTAGGTCCCGCGCCTACAGGACACTGCAGTAGGTGACGTCGCCCGCCATGACCCGAGTCAATGCCTCATCCTGCGTGCGCACGAGGAGCGCGCCGTCCTCGGCCAGGTCGACCGCGTCGCCTTCCAGCACGCCCGGCTCCAGCGCAACCCTCACCCGGCGGCCCAGGGTGGAGGAGAGCTGGCGCCAGCGGTCCCGCACGGGGGCGAATCCCTCCACGTCGTGCAGCGCGAGCCACTCGTCCAGCGCCTCGAGCAGGCGCGCGCAGGCGAGTGCCCGCGGGACCTCCTCGCCCTTCTCGATCCGCAGGCTGGTCGCCTGGTCCTCCAGCTCCTCGGGGAAGTCCTCGGGGAGCAGGCCGCAATTGAGTCCCACGCCGAGCACCACGTGCCGGATGCCCTCCCCGTCCGCGCGCAGCTCGGTGAGGAGCCCCGCCAGCTTGCGCCCGCCGCACTCGACGTCGTTGGGCCACTTGATGCGCGCGCTCCCCGCTCCCAGCTCGCGGGCTGCCTCGCACACCGCCACCGCCGCCGCCAGCGTGATCTCGGGAGCGCGCGCCGGGGAGAGCGAGGGACGCAGGACGACCGAAAGCGCGATCGACTTTCCCGGAGGCGCGATCCACGTTCGGCCGCGGCGGCCGCGGCCGTGCGTCTGCAGCTCGGCGATGACCACCTCGCCGTGCCGGGCCCCCAGCTCCGCGAGGCGGTGCGCCTCGTCGTTGGTCGAGGGCAGCTCGGCGTGGTGGTGGATGGCGCGGCCGATCTCGGAGGTGCCCAGGAGCGGGGCGATCTCGCGCTCCGACAGGCCGGCGGGCATGCCCGCCAGCCGGTAGCCGCGCCCGCCGGAAGCCTGGATCACGTAGCCGCGGGCGCGCAGCGAATCGAGGCGCTTGAGCAGCTCGGCGCGCGGCACGTCCAGCTTGTCGCAGAGCATCGAGCCGGAGACGAAGTCGTCCTCGCACTCCAGCAGCATGCCGAGGACGAACGCGTCCTGGCGATCGTCGGTCCAATGGGTGAACTCGGCCTCGCCGGCGGCGGGCGAGACCAGCGGGCTCAAGCGCGGCCCTCCACCAGAAGGCTCAGGTCGACGGCCGGAGCGGAGTGCGTCAAGGCGCCCACGGACACGTAGTCTACTCCGCAGGCGGCGATGCGCTGCAAGCGGCCCAGGGTGATCCCGCCGGACGCCTCGGTCGGAACGCGCCCGGCGACCTGCTTCACGGCGGCCGCCAGCTCGCGGTCGCCCAGGTTGTCCAGCAGGAGCAAATCCGCCCCGGCGGCGAGGGCCTCCTCGATCTGCTCGGGAGTGCTCACCTCCGCCTCGACGCGCAGGAACGGCGAGGCGGCCGCCTTGGCGCGGCGCACCGCCTCGCCGATTCCGCCGGCGGCGGCGGCATGGTTGTCCTTGACCAGGATGCCGTCGAAGAGCGCGCCGCGGTGGTTCGTTCCTCCGCCCGCGCGCACGGCCGCCTTCTCCAGCGCGCGCATCCCGGGGCTCGTCTTGCGCGTGTCGAGCAGCCGGGTCCGGGTGCCGCGCAGCGCCTGCGCGTACTGGCGAGTGAGCGTGGCCACGCCGCACAGACGCTGCAGGAGGTTCAGCGCGGTGCGCTCGGCGCTGAGCAACGCGCGCAGCCTCCCGCGAACGCGGAGGACGCCGGCGCCGGCATCGGCGGGCTCGCCCTCACCGAGCAGGGGCTGCAGCTCGCAGTCCGCGTCGAGCGCGCGGAAGACGCGCGCGGCGGCGGAGACGCCGGAGACGACCAGCGGTTCCTTCGCGACCACCAGGGCGGCGCCGCGCGCCTGCGGCGGAACGCAGGCCTCGGCCGTCCGGTCGCCGGGGCCCACGTCCTCTTCCAGGGCAAGCTCGATGAGGCGGCCGACGGCGTCGCCGGGCCGCCCCAGGTCCAGCGGCACCCCCATCCGGCCAGAGTCCATCTCCCGAGCTCCGCGCTCTCGAAAGGTGTACCGCCGCCGACCGCGGCGGCTAGCGCCGCCCGCGGCGTGCCTTGCCTGCCCGCTTCGCGCCGCCGCTCTTGCCCCGCCCGCCTTTCGCGGGCCGGCGTGTCGTCTTCGCCGCTGCGCGCCGCGCACCTTTCTTCGCTGCGGGCTTGGCGGCCTTCCGCGCTCCCTTGGCGGCCGCCTTCCGGGCCACCTTGGCGCGCCCGCCCGCCTTCGCGCGGGCCTTGCGCGCAGGCTTGGCCCGAGCCGGCTTCGAGGCCCTCTGCTTGGCGAACCGCTCCTGGAGCTTGGCCGCGTCCTTCGCCATCTCCCCGAGCTTCTCCTCGGCGCTCTGCATGCCGGTCTCGAGCGCGTCGGCGGCCTTGTCCATCAGCCCGCGGGCAAGGCTCTTCACCCGCGAGAGCGCCTGCGCCGCGGTTCCTTCGCCGCCGGTGCCCTCCTTCTCGGGCCCGGACGCCGAGCCGGGCTGGCCGCCCGACTCGTGCTTCTCCGAGGACCCGCCGCCGTAGCCGCCGGTCCCGCCGTCGCCTCCGCCTCCGTGTCCGGGACCGCCGTGGGTGCCCATCTGGTCCATGCTGCGGTGGCCCTGCTCGGGCTTCTCGTCGCCCGCGCCGCCGTTGCTCCCGCTCTTCTGCTCGTTCATTCCATCCTCCACTCTCGTGACGCGATCCAGGTGGCGCGTCAGCTTGTCCCGTTTCTCTTCCAGCTCTGCCGCGCGGGCGCGGTCCTTCTCGACCACTTCGGCCGGCGCGCGCGCGAGGAAGCCCGGATTGTCCAGGCGTTTCGCGATGCCGGCGAGCTCCGCTTCCAGCTTCTGCAGCTCCTTCTCCACGCGCGCCTTCTCGGCCGCGAAGTCGATGAGGCCGGCGAGCGGGAGGTGCACTTCCACCTCCGGCTCGACGTGTACCGCGGCCTTCTGTGGCCTTTGCGCTCCCGGCGCCAGCACCTGCACCTCGGACGCGTTGGCGAGGCGGGTGAAGGCCTGGCGATGCGTCTCGAACAGCCGGTGCGCCGCCTGGTCGCGCGGCGCGAGCACGAGCGGCACGGCCTGGTTGGGAGGCAGGTTGACCTCCCCTCGGACGCTGCGCGCTCCGTCGATCGCGCGCACCAGGGCGTCCATCTCGGCTTCGGCCTGGGTGTCGACGAGCGAGTCCGGCGCCGGGTAGCGCTCGACCATGATCGACGGCGCATGGCCCCTGCGCTTGGGCAGGCGCTGCCACACTTCCTCGGTCACGAACGGCATGAAGGGGTGCAACAGGCGCAGCGCGCCCTCCAGCGACTGGAGCAGCGCAGACTGCGCTCCGGCGCGCTCCGCGGGGGTGCGCTCGCCGTACAGGGCCGGCTTGGACAGCTCGATGGCCCAGTCGCACAGCTCGCCCCAGACGAAGCGGTAGATCCCGTTGGCCGCGTCGTTGAGCCGGAACTCTTCCAACGCTTGCCGGGTCTCGTCCGCGCAGCGCTGGAAGCGCGAGAGGATCCAGCGATCGTAGACGCTGGCCGGCGGCGCCGGACGGTCCGGGTCGTACCCGTCCGCGCTGCGCAGCACGAAGCGCGCCGCATTCCAGATCTTGTTCGCGAAGGCGCGGTAGCCCTCGATGCGCTTCTCGTCGAGCTTGATGTCGCGGCCCTGCCCCGCCATCGACGCCAGGGTGAACCGGAGCGCGTCCGCGCCGTACTTCGCGGTGATGTCCAGAGGGTCGATCACGTTCCCGCGCGTCTTGGACATCTTCTCGCCGTGCTTGTCCCGCACCATGGCGTGCAGGAACACCACCCGGAACGGGACCTCGCCCATCAAGTGCAGGCCCAGCATGGCCATCCGGGCGACCCAGAAGAAGAGGATGTCGAACCCGGTCTCCAACACCGAGTTGGGATAGAAGGTGCGCAGCGCGGGCGTGTCGTCCGGCCAGCCGAGGGTGGAGAAGGGCCACAGCCCGGACGAGAACCAGGTGTCGAGCACGTCCGGGTCCTGCGTCAGCCGGCCGGAGTGGCAGGTCTCGCACTCGCGGGGCGTCTCCCGCGCCACCGTCACGTGGCCGTACTCGCAATACCAGGCGGGGATCTGGTGTCCCCACCACAGCTGCCGCGAGACGCACCAGTCGTGGATGTTGCGCATCCAGCGGAAGAACTCGGCCTTCCACTGCTCCGGCACGAAGCGGATCCGGCCCGCCTCCACCGCCTCGATCACCGGCCCCGCCAGCGGGCCGGTCTTCACGAACCATTGCTTGCTGAGGAGCGGCTCCACCACGCTCTCGCAGCGCTGGCAACGCCCGAGGGACATGTGGTGCGTCTCGCTCCCGCGCTCGAGGCCCAGCTCCCTCAATGCTGCCTGGATCGCGGGCCGGACCGCGATGCGATCCTGTCCCTGGAAGCGGCCCGCGTTCTCGTTGAGCGTGCCGTCCAGGTTGAGGATGTTGATCAGCGGCAGCCCCTTGCGCTTGCCGGCCTCGAAGTCCTCGAAGCTATGCGCCGGCGTCACCTTCACCGCGCCGGTCCCGAACTTCGGGTCGACCAGCTCCGCGTCCGCGACGATCGGGAGGGTCCGGTCCAGCAGCGGGTGCTTGACCTGCTTTCCGACCATCCCCTTGTACCGCTCGTCGTCCGGGTGCACCGCGACGGCGGTGTCGCCCAACATCGTCTCCGGGCGCGTCGTGGCGACCACGATCTCTCCGGACCCGTCGGCGAGCGGATAGGCGAACTTGTACAGCTCTGCCTTCGCGTGCTCCTCGTGGTCGACCTCCAGATCGCTCAAGGCCGTCCGGTCCTTCACGCACCAGTGGATGAGCCGCTCCGACCGGTAGAGCAGCCCTTCCTCGTACAGCCGCACGAAGGCCTCGCGGACCGCGCGCGAAGAGTGCTCGTCCATGGTGAAGCGCTCGCGCTCCCAGTCCAGCGAGGCGCCCAGCGCGCGATGCTGCTGCGCGATCCGGTTGCCGTACTGCTCCTTCCATTGCCAGACGCGGCGCACGAATTCCGCGCGGCCCAGGTCGTGGCGCGATTTCCGCTCGGTGCGGACCAGCTCGCGCTCGACCACCATCTGGGTGGCGATGCCCGCGTGGTCGATGCCCGGTTGCCATAGGGCGTTGAAGCCGCTCATGCGCTTCCAGCGGATGAGCGCATCCTCGATGGTGGCGGTGAGCGCGTGTCCCAGGTGCAGGCTCCCGGTCACGTTCGGCGGCGGCAGGACGATGCAGTACGGCGGCTTGTCCGACGCGTCCTCGGCGTGGAAGTACCCGCGCTCCTCCCATTCGCGCGCCCACCGCGGCTCGACCTGGGAAGGCTCGTAGGGCCGGTCCAGCTCGGGTCCCCCCGCGATCCCGGTCTTCGTCGCCGCCATCTGAACAGGGTCCTCCACACGCGACGTCTCGCGCGGCGTGGAAATACCACATGCCCGCGCAGATGGAAGCGTGGCCGGAATGCAAGCGGCATTCACGGCTTCTCCAACAGCGCAGCGCCGCCCTGGGGACGGCGGCTGGGGCCCTACGCGCCGCGTTCCTTCATCAGGCGCTCGAGCTCCTCGCGGATGATCGTTTCGGCGAGCTCGGGAACCACTTCCCAGGCGATCTTCTCGATGACCTCGCGGGACGCCTTGGAGAGGGCCTCCCGCAGCAGGGCCTCGCCTCCGTCGGAGGCGGCCCCGCGGGCCCCGGGGACCACGGACAGCGCAGGCTGCTTGGGAGGAGGGGGCGGGGGCACGGCCCGCAGAGGAGCGGGCGCGGATACGGGCGCCTCCTCGACGATTTCGTCGACCTCCATCGGGATGTCCTCGTCCGCTGCCGGGATGGCCAGGCGGTCGGTGTACTCGCGCGGCGCGGGCGGGGCCGATTTCGCCTGTGGCGGCGCGGGCCTGACCATGGCCGGAGGCACCTTCGCGGTGGGGGGCCGCGGAGCTGCCGCCGGAGGTGGGCGCGAGCCCGCCGGCGCGGGCGGGCGCGCCGCCGCCGGCGCACCGGGCCGCGCGCCCGGGACCATCGGTTGACGGGGCGGCACGGGTGCTCCGGGCCTCGGCGGCGCGGAGATTGCTCCGGGCGGCCGCGACGTGGCGGCCGCGGGCCTCATCGCGGGCACGGTCGGCGGCCGCGCCATCTGCAGCGTGCTGCCTTGCGCGCCGGCAGGCTGCGGCGGCCTGGAGGCGGGCGCGCCGGGCGGCACAGGGCGCGACGGCGGGGCGGCTGGCCGGGCCGGCGGAGGCGCGGAGGGCCTCGCTACGGGGGCGGGAATGGCCTTGGGATTCGCGAGGATCTGCTTGACCTGCTCGATCAGCTTTTGCGAGTCGAACGGCTTGGGCATGTGGCCGTTCGCCCCCACCGCGATCGCCTTGGCGGGATCGATCGGCGTCCCGCCGCCGAGCAGCAGCACCGGGATGTGCCGCATCGTCGCATCCGCGCGCACTTTTTCGCACAATTCGTAGCCGCCCAGCCCGGGCATGCTCACGTCAGCGAGGATCAGGTCCGGTCTCGCCTCCCGGGCACGCGAGAGCGCCTCGTTCCCGTCCGAAACCACGGTCAGGGTCACGTCCTCGCCCCTGAAGGTCATCTCCATGGCCTTCTGGATGGTGACCGAGTCGTCGGCGAGGAGCAGGGACTTGGGCACTGGGGAACGACCTCCGGACGGATACAGGACAGGGAGCATTCCACCTGTACCCCGTCCTCGCGCAGGCAGGCAAGCTTTCGGAATTCCAGCGGAGCGGAGCCATCTCGAGTGCACGCCGCGATGGGCCGCGCTCTCAAAAACACGGCGCTGCCCTCTAGGGGCGGCGGCTGGCGGCGGCTGGCAGACGCCGGAGATCGGGTTCGTCGTGAAGCGGCGGCGGGCTTCCCTCCGGCACCGGCTGGCGCTGCCGGTTCGACCAGTACACCGGCATGCCAACCCGCGAAGCGCCCGGGACGTCGTGCGCGGAGCCCGCGACGAAGAGCACGCGATCGGCAGGCAGCCGCAGCGCATCCAGCGCGGCCTGGTACGCGCGGGGATCGATCTTGTACGCGCCGGCCCGCTCCGCGCTCATCACCAGATCGAATCGGCCGCCGGTCGCAGCGGCGGCGATCTCCGCGAGCCGCTGCGAGCAGTTCGTCACGACGGCCAGCCGCCGTCCGGCGAGGCGCTCCAGCACGGCCGGAGCTTCGGGCCACGGCCGCAGCTCGCCCCAGCGCGCGACCAGCTCGTCGCGCTTGGGCACCGGCACACCTGCATCGGCCGCGGCTTCCGCGAGGATGTCCTCGTACGGGCGATAGGAGCCCTGCGCCGTCACCCGACGAAGCGAAGCGAGGCGCCAGGCGCGCCCCAGTGCCTCGCCACCCGCGACGCGGGTGTAGAGCGTCCATGAGTCGAGCAGCGCGGTGAGCAGGTCGAAAGCAATCGCCTCGAACTCCGCACCGCTCGTCATGAGGGTTCTTAGTAATCCAGGTCGTCCCCGCCGCCGCCGTAGTCCATACCGCCCATCCCGCCCATGCCGCCCATCCCACCCATTCCCGCCGCGGCGCCGGCGCCTCCGGCCTTCTTCCGCTTCGGCTTTTCGGCGACCAGCGCCTCCGTGGTGAGGAGCAGGCCCGCGACGCTCGCCGCGTTCTGCAGGGCGGTGCGGGTCACCTTGGTGGGGTCGATCACGCCGGCTTGCACGAGGTCCTCGTACTTGTCGGCGCGGGCGTTGTAGCCGAACCCGCCCTTCCCCTCCTGCACCTTCTGCAGCACGATGCTCGGCTCCAGCCCCGCGTTGTGGACGATCCGCCGCAGCGGCTCCTCGATGGCACGGCGGACGATCTGCACGCCGACCTTCTCGTCGCCCTCGCCCAGCTTGTCGAGCGCCTTCTGCGCGCGGACGAAGGCCACCCCGCCGCCGGGAACGATGCCCTCCTCCACCGCGGCGCGGGTCGCGTGCAACGCGTCCTCGACGCGCGCCTTCTTCTCCTTCATCTCCGTCTCGGTGGCGGCGCCCACCTGGATCACGGCGACGCCGCCGGCCAGCTTGGCGAGCCTCTCCTGGAGCTTCTCGCGGTCGTAGTCGGAGGTGGTCTCCTCGACCTGCGCCCGGAGCTGCTTGATGCGCGCCTCGATGTCGCTCTTCTTGCCGGCGCCGTCGACGATGGTGGTGTTGTCCTTGTCGATGGTGACGCGCTTGGCGCGGCCGAGGTCGGCGAGCGTCGCCTGCTCCAGCTTGCGGCCCAGCTCGTCGGCGATCACCTTGCCGCCGGTGAGGACGGCGATGTCCTGCAGCATCTCCTTGCGGCGGTCGCCGAAGCCGGGCGCCTTGACCGCGGCCACCTTGAGCGTGCCGCGCAGCTTGTTCACGACCAGGGTCGCGAGCGCCTCGCCTTCCACTTCCTCGGCGATGAGGAGGATGGGCTTGCCCGTGCGGACCACCTGCTCGAGCAGCGGGATCAGGTCCGCCATCGCGGAGATCTTCTTCTCGGTGATGAGGATGTACGGATCGTCCAGCTCGGCCACCATGCGGGCCGGGTCGGTGACGAAGTACGGCGAGACGTAGCCGCGGTCGAACTGCATTCCCTCGACGACCTTCAGCGTCGTCTCCAGGCCCTTCGCTTCCTCGACGGTGATGACGCCTTCCTTGCCGACCTTCTCCATCGCCTCGGCGATGATGTTGCCGATGGTCTCGTCGCCGTTGGCGCTGATGGTGCCGACCTGAGCGATCTCCGTCTTGCCCTGCGTCTTGGTCGAGAGCTTCTTCAGCTCGCCGACCACCTTCTCGACCGCCTGGTCGATGCCGCGCTTGAGCGCCATCGGGTTGTGCCCGGCGGCGACCAGGCGCTGGCCCTCGCCGTAGATGGCGGCCGCCAGGACCGTCGCCGTGGTGGTGCCGTCGCCGGCGACCTCGGACGTCTTGGTGGCCACCTCGCGCACCATCTGCGCGCCCATGTTCTGGAAGTGGTCCGCGAGGTCGATCTCCTTCGCGACCGTGACGCCGTCCTTGGTGACCGTGGGAGCGCCGAACGACTTCTCCAGGACCACGTTGCGCCCTTTGGGACCGAGCGTCACGGCGACGGCGTCGCTGAGGATCTGGATGCCGCGCAGGATCTGGTCGCGAGCGGCCTGGTGGAAGCTGATCTCCTTCGCAGCCATGAAAATCTCCTCCGGATGCAAGGCGGACTGGTCCGCCGGGGAACGGGGGCGGGAATGTAGACAGGTGGGCCGGCCTGTCAAGCCGCTTGTCACCCGGCGTCCCATGGTCTACCTACAGCGCTCCCGGAAGGAGCCTGCATGCACGCGCTCGCCGCCCTCGCACTGCTGCTCGCCCAGGCCGATGCGGGCGCCGCCGGCGCTCCTGCCCCTCGCGGCGACACGGCGCCCGGCGCCGGACAGGTGAGTGGCAAGGTGACGCTCTCCGGGCTGGCGCCCAAGCTGGCGCCCTTGCCCGTCACTCGCGACATCAAGATCTGCGGGACGAGCAAGCCGGACGAGTCGCTCGAGGTGGGCCAGGGCGGCGGCGTCAAGAACGCGGTGCTGTGGATCGTCGACGGTCCCAAGCCGGCCAGGCCGGAGAAGATCAAGGTGACCCTCGATCAGAAGCAGTGCGAGTTCGTGCCCCACCTGGTCGCGTTGCCGGCCGGGGCCACGCTGGAAATCGTGAACGGCGACAAGCTCTTCCACAACGTGCATGCCCGCGAAGGCGACCGGAACGCGTTCAACTACGCGATGCCGGTGCCCAACCACGTCATCCCCAAGCCGCTCAAGCAGCCGGGATTGTTGCGCATCACCTGCGACGTCCATCCCTGGATGCGCGCCTGGGTCGACGTGCTGCCCACCTCCGCGTTCGCGGTGACGGACGAGGCGGGGAGCTACACCATCTCCGGCGTGCCTGCGGGGAAATACACCTTGCGGCTCTGGCACGAGCGGCTCGGCGAGAAGGAACAAGAGATCCAGGTCAAGGCAGGCGGCACGGCCACGGTGGACGTGCAGCTGACGCCGCGCTGATGGCCCACCTCGATCCCGCCTTCCTCGTCCCCTGGGTCCGCGCCGAGCTCGAGGCGCTGGGCGAGGCCGCCGCTCTCGACGCTCACGCCGCCCGCGCGCAGGAGGACGGCCTCGACCCCGACGAGGCGGAGCTGGACGCGGCCGGGAACCTGGCGGCGCGACGCGGGCTCGCCGCCGCCCTGGAAGGCGCCGCCGCCCCGCTCTGGCTCGCCGAGGTCCGCGAGGCGCGCGGCCTCTCGGAGCGGGTGGAGCGGAGCGGCCCCAGCTGCGTCGCGTGGCTCCGCGCCACCCCGGGAGCGGCGCAGCGGCTCGCCCAGCTCGTCGCGACCCTGGTGGCGGATCCGCGCTCCGCGGTGGCCGAGCTGACCTTTCTCGGAGGAACGCCGGGCTGCGCGACCCGCTGAATTGCACGCCCGAGGATCGCGCTGCGCACTGCGCCGCCCGGATGGGCCGCAACTGCTACACTCCGCGGCCGTGGCCGAGCCCGGCACTTCGCTGACCCTGAGCACTCCGCAGGCGCCCGCGCGCACGGGCCAGTACGGGCCCTTCGCGCGCTGGCTGCTGTCGCGGATGTTCCGCTCCATCACCTTTCCCGAGGAGGCGGGGGAGGCGATCCGGGCCGCCTCGTCGCGCGGGACTCCCGTCTACGTGCTGCGATCGTCGTCGCTCCTGCATCTATTATTCTTCAACTGGAGCTTCTGGCGGCTCGGGCTGCCGATCGCGCGCGCCGCCACCGGCCTGGGCTACCGGATCTTCGCTCCCTTCGCCCGCTGGTACCTGGGCGGCGCGCAGGTGCGTCCGCCGGCCGCTGCGCAGGACAGGTCGGCCGCCCAGGTGATCGAGGCGGTCCGCCAGGGCGAGGCGGCCCTCGTTTTCCTGCGCATGCCCAGGACGCTCCCCGGCGCCGTGGCGGTGCTCGCCGATCCCTTCCCGGGGCTGACCGCGCTCCAGCGCGAGCAGCCGATGGGCCCGATCCAGCTGGTCCCGATCACGCTGGTCTGGAGGCGGCGGCCCAAGAAGTTGCGCGGCGGCGTGCGCGACTTCCTCTTCGGCGATCCGGACGAGCCCGGCGCGCTGCGCAGCTTCCTCTCCTTCGCGTTGCACCGCAAGCAGGCGATGCTCAAGGTGGGCGCGCCGATCGATCTGGCCGCCGTGGTGGCGGAGCAGCCGCAAGCCGACGCGGGCCGCATCGCCCGGCAGGTGCGCGGGGCCCTCTACCAGCACCTGGCGCGCGAGGCGCGTGTCGTCACCGGACCGCCGCTCAAGTCGCCCCAGCGGGTCATCGATCAGGCGCTCAACGACCTGCAGCTGCGTCGTACCCTGGCGGAGCTCGCCCGGGAGCGCGGCAGCGCCGCCAAAAAACCTGTGAGCGCGGAGTCCCTCGATCGCGAGGCGCGCAAGGACCTGCGCGAGATCGCCGCCCGCTACAACCCGTTCGCCGTCGACGTCTTGAAGCGCATCGTCGGCTGGATGTTCCGCCGCATCTACGACGGCGTGGACGTGGACGGGGCCGGCATGAAACGGCTGGTGGAGGCGAGCGCGCGCGCGCCGCTGATCCTGTGCCCGTCGCACAAGAGCCATTTCGACTACATGGTGCTGTCGGTCGTCTGCGACGACTACGGCCTGCAGCCGCCGCACATCGCGGCCGGCGACAACCTGAATTTTTGGCCGGTGGGCCGCTTCCTCCGCATGGGCGGCGCCTTCTTCATCCGGCGCAGCTTCAAGGGCGACCGGGTCTACGCGGCGGTGATGCAGGCCTACGTGAAGCGCCTGCTGCGCGACGGCTTCACCCAGGAGTTCTTCGTCGAGGGAGGGCGGTCGCGCACGGGCAAGCTGCTTCCACCCAAGCTGGGGATGCTGACGCTGGAGGTCGAGGCCTGGCTCACCGGAGTGCGCCCGGACGTGATCTTCGCGCCGGTGTCCATCTCGTACGAGAAGATCGCCGAGGCGGGCAGCTACCAGCACGAGCTCCTCGGGGGCGAGAAGCAGAAAGAGGACGCCAAGGCCCTCCTCTTCGCGACCA
Organism: Myxococcales bacterium; assembly: GCA_035635335.1. Taxonomy (GTDB): domain Bacteria; phylum Myxococcota; class Myxococcia; order Myxococcales; family 40CM-4-68-19; genus VBKO01. The sequence goes on from DASQBG010000080.1 coordinate 31,686, forward strand.
AGGTCCTGCGCACCCGGCTGGGGCGCATCACCATCCGGGTCGGTGAGCCGATCTCGCTGGCGCAGTTGTTCTCCGAGCGCGGCGTCGATCCGAAGAACCACACCCAGGAGGAGCGCCGCGCGCTGGTCCGCGCGCTCGGGCTGCGGGTGGCGGCCGGGATCAACCGCGCCACGCCGTTGGCGCCGATCGGGCTCGTCTCCGCCGTGCTGCTCAGCCACGACCGGCGTGGGATGTCCGAGGAGGAGGTGCTCTCGCGCGCGGAGTTCCTCCACCAGGCCGCGCTCGACGCCGGGGCGCGCGCTCCCGCCTGGCAGGTGGGGAGCGCCGGGCCGGGCCTTCCGCCGGCCAGCCTGCGCGATTCCGGCCTGGTACAGCGGGCGCTGCAGCGGCTCGTGGCGGACGGCAACGTGAAGCTGCAGGAGGCGGGCGGGCAGCGCTTCTACTCGGTGGCCGAGGAGCGCCGGATGGCGCTCGACTACCACAAGAACGCGATCCTCCATTTCCTGGTCGCTCCCGCCATCCTCGCCCTGGCCGTG
>DASQBG010000081.1:0-17203 GCA_035635335.1 Myxococcales bacterium
AGTCAGCGTCGCGACTGCCTCGCCGAGCAGGCTTCCCAGATCCACCGACGACCTCGTGATGGGCAGCTGCCCTTCCTCGAGGAGCCGGATCTGCAGGGACTCCTCGAGCGATTTCAGCATCGCGTCGGCGCCGCGGAGCGCGGCCCGGGCGTCCTCGCGCGACTCGCCGTCGGGCAGCTCGTCGATGAGGATGCTCAGGTGCGCGATGATTCCCGAGAGCGGGCTTCGCAGGTCGTGCACCATGAGAGAGAGCATCTCGTCTTTGGCCGTCTGCAGCGTGGTGAGCTTCTTCAGTTGCAGGCGGATGAGCATGTCCTGCGCCCGGATCTTCAGGAACGAGCGGACGCGGAGCAGCAGCTCGCGGCGGTCCACCGGCTTCGCGAGGAAATCGTCGGCGCCGGCCTGCAGCCCCATGTTCTTCTGCTCTTGATCCGAGAGGGCCGTGATGAGGAGGACGGGCAGGAAGGACTGCAGCTGCATCTCCTTCACACGCTTGCAGACCTCGTACCCGGTCATCCCGGGCATCATCACGTCGAGCAGGACGAGGTCGACGTTTTCCCGCTGCAACAGCTCGAGGGCCGCGGCGCCGTTCTCGGACTCGAGGATGCGGTACTGATCGCGCAGCATCGCCCGGACCAGGGTGCGGTTCCGCTCCTCGTCGTCGACGATGAGAACGCACGCGCGACCATCCATGGATTCCACCCTCGCCTTGGGTTTCACCTGCGGGCAAAAAAAAGCCACGATGACCAGACGCTCCGCGGAGCGACAAGGGAGTGAAGGGAGGGTCATGTGGGTGCACCACGGAGCTTCCCGGCTCTGCTACAGTGGCCGGGCATGAAGCTGAGCGGCGACGCGGAGGGGCTCGCAGCGCTGAAATCCTTCCAGGAGGGGAACCGGGACTATCTCAAGTTCCTCATCCAGGAGGCGACGTCCGTGTTCGAGCACCACGTCGACTTCAAGGGCCCCGACGGAACGCAGTTCCGGCTCGTCCACGACGTGCGGACCGGTGAGTTCCGGGTCGAGAAGAAGGCGACCTGAGCCGCGGCGCGAGATCGAGGAGCCCTACCTGCTCCGGCGCGAGGCCGACGGATACTGTCAGGGCTGCTTCACCACCCGGCCGCCCTTCACCACCAGCGAGACGCGTTCCACCGCCGACGGGTCTTGCAGCACGTTGCCGGGGACCGCGATCACGTCGGCCAGGAACCCGGGCGAAAGCTTCCCGATGCGATCGTCCATCTGCAGGAGCTTCGCGGCGGCGATGGTGCCCGCTTGCAGCGCCTGCGCCGCCGGCATGCCGTTGCGGATCATGAGCGTGATCTCGTGCGCGTTGAACCCGTGGTGCGATACGCCGGAGTCGGTGCCGAGGGCGATGGGGATGCCCAGCTGCACGGCGGTGCGGAACGTGTTCGCCAGCGAGGACGCAGCCTGCAAGGCCTTCTCCGCGACCAGCGGCGGCAGCTTCTTCTCGCGCGCGCGGCGCTCCACGTTCTCCACCGCCATCAAGGTGGGCACGTAGACGACGCCCCGCCGCTTCATCTCCGCCAGGGTCTCGGGCTTGAGGAACGATCCGTGCTCGATGGAATCCACGCCTGCCGCGATGGCGATCTTCGCCGCCGCGTCGCCGTGGCAGTGGGCCGCCGCCTTCTTGTGCCAGAGGTGCGCCTCGTCGACGATGGCGGCGGTCTCCTCGGGCGTGAGCTGCGGTACGTCCACCGGATCCGACAGCGAGAGCACGCCGCCCGAGGGCATGAGCTTGATCACGTCCGCGCCGTACTTGAGTTGCCAGCGCACGGCGTCGCGGCACTGGTCGGCGCCGGCGCAGATTCCCTGCTCCACGCCTTTGGGAACGAGGTGCGCTGGAGGGGCGGGCGAGCCATCCGCGTGGCCGCCGCGCGTGCCTATCGCGTTCTCCGAGACCAGCATGCGCGGGCCGTCCGCGAAGCCCAGCTCGATTCCGCGCTTGAGCCCGAGATCGGTCAGGTCGGAAGCGCCCAGGTTGCGGACGGTGGTGAAGCCGCCCAGGAGCGTGCGGCGCGCGTACACCCGCGCCTGGAGCGTCGTCTCGGCGGGGAACTTGAACAGCGACTCGACGATCGCCTTGGCGAAGTCCTCCTGGGATTCGCCGGTGAGGTGCACGTGCGCGTCGATCAGGCCGGGGAGCAGCGTGGCGTCTCCCAGGTCGATCGTCCGCGCGTCGCCGGGTACTTGCACGTTCCGGCCGGCAGCGGTGATCCGGTCGCCCTCGATCAGCACCGTCGCGCCGTCGATCAACACGCCCTTCTCGGCGTCGAACAGGTGAGCGGCCTTGAGCGCGAGCTTCTTCGGTGCGGCCGCGGCCGTCCCGTTCTTCACCACCACCCCGGCCTTCATCACGAACGACACCCGCTCCACCGCCGTGATGTCCTGCAGCGGGTTGCCCGGGACGGCAATGACGTCAGCCAGCTTGCCCTTCTCGAGCACGCCGGCGTCGACTCCGAACAGCTCCGCATCGACCACGGTGGCGCTCTGCAGCGTCTCGGCCGGCGTGAATCCCCATTTCACCATCCAGGCCAGCTGCTGGGGATTCGTCTTCCCGTGCTCGCCCACGCCGGCGTCGCTGCCGAAGGCGATGCGCACCCCCAGGCGGTGCGCGTTGCGGATCATGTCGGGCCAGGCCTTCCCGGCGGCCAGCGCCTTCTCCACGATGGGCCGCGGGAACTTCTTCTCCAGCTCGTCGCGGGACTGCCCTTTGGGGTCGTAGATCGGCCCGGGCATCAGGGCCACGCCCCGCTTCTTCATCTCCTGCAGCGTGTCGGTTTTGAGGAACGTGCCGTGCTCGATCGAGTCCACCCCCGCGCGGACGAGCATCTTCGCGGCCGCGTCGCCGTGGCAGTGCGCGGCGGCCTTGCGTCCCCAGCGGTGCGCCTCGTCGACGATGGCGTCGAGCTCGGCCTGCGAGAGCTGCACGTTGTCCACCGGATCGGCGAGAGACAGGACGCCCCCGGACGCGACCAGCTTGATCACGCCGGCGCCGTACTTGACCTGCCAGCGCACCGCCGATCTGCACGCCTCGGCGCCGTCGCAGATGCCCTCCCGGACGCCGAGCGGCGGAACGGTCTCGGGAGGATATGGGTCGAGGTCGGCGTGCCCGCCCCGGCTCCCGACCGCGTGCGCCGCGGCGATCATGCGCGGCCCCGGCACCGCGCCCGCGTCGATCGCTTTCTTCAGCCCCACGTCGATGAAGTCCCCGGAGCCGAGGTCCCGGACGGTGGTGAAGCCCGACTCCACCGTCCGGCGAGCGTACTCGGCTGCGTACTGCGCCTGCTCCGCGGGCCAGCGCAAGACGAGGTCCAGCGCGTCGCGGTACCAGCTCGGCCCGCTCTCGAACGTGAGATGCGTGTGCGCGTCCAGCAGGCCCGGCAGGAGCGTCGCGTCCCCGAGGTCGATCGTCTTCGCCCCGGCCGGCGCGGCGCCGCCCACCTGGACGATCCGTTCGCCGTCGACCACCACCAGTCCCGGCTGCACGACGCTGCCCCTGCGCGCGTCGAACATGCGCGTGGCGCGGATGGCGGTGGGCTGCGCGAGCAGGAGAACGGCGAGCAGGACCATGGAGACCTCCGGGTCCGCCGCTCCTACCACACGGCAGCGCCCGCCCGCTCGCAGGCCGTCAGGTTCCGTTTCCGCTGAGGAACCTCAGCAGCAGGGAGCGCAGCAGCGAAGCAGGCACCGCGGTCCCTCCTGCGCTCGCCGGATGCGTGGGCATGATCCCCACCAGGCGCCCTCGGTCGTCGAACAGCGGGCCGCCAAAGAAGGGCGGCCGCAGTGCATGATCGATCTGCAAGCGAGGGCCTGCGTCGTCGCCGTGGCCGACGCGTTCGAGGAGCACTCCGACGGCCCTGATCGAATCGCCTTCCACGCCGAGCGCGAGCATCGTGTCGCCGACGTTCGGGTCCTCGGCGGCCAGCGACGCTCCAGGCAGGCTCCTGGCCACGTCGGGCAGCTGGAGGATGCCGACGTCGAGGCCCGCGTCGCCGGCGAGGAGCCGCGCGGGCAGGGGGCCGACGTCGTCGACGACGACCTCGATCTCGTTCGCCGGCTGCAGCGCACCGTCCTGGCCCCGCAGCGTCACGGCGCTGAGCCCGGTCAAGACGAGCCCGTCTCCGAGCAGCACTCCCGACGCCGAGCTGAGGGCGTCGTGCACCCGCAACCCGCCGTCCGTCTGCTCCGCGATGAAGGCGCGCGCCCGGACCTGGACGGTGAGGGCATGGACGCGATCCGCAACGGCTTGGATCTCCGGACGATGCGGAAGGGGGACGACCACCGCCGCGCGCGCGGCGCCGGCCGACAGGACCGCCGAGGCGAACAGCCAGGCGGCCGGACCAGGCGAGACGATCCTGTCCATGCGATCCTCCGATCGATGCGGCCGAGTCTGCGGGAGAGTTGTTGCAATCGCGTTGCGGTCTTGTTTGCGAACGATGTCGGCGGAACAGAGCTTCAGATGCCGCGCGCGCCCCGGCGGTTCCGTCAATTCGCCAGCAGGCACCTCAGCCCGGCGCCGGAGTCCACGGCGCGCGGCCGTGAGCAGCGCGCGGCGCGGGAAGGTCCGCCAGCCGGCCGTCGGGAGTGAAGGCCATTTCGCAGGGCTCGCCGAGGGCACGCAATGACGGCTGGTCGCGCTCGCTCTGCCAGAGCGACTCGGCGACCCACATCTCGTGGAGCCGCAGCGTGCTCTCGATCCGCACCAACCGCGGAGCGAGCGGGTCGACGCGCGGCGCGGTGGCGATGGCGAGCGCGATCGCGGAGCGGTCGTCCGGGACCCAGATCGGCGTCTTGCCGTTGGTCAGCTCGGTGGAAGCGACCACGTTGGTCCAGTACTTCTGGTAATCGATGTTCTCCACCACCGCGCGGGTGGTTACGTCGGCCACACCCAGCCCGCAGGCGTTCCCGTGGGTCAGCTCGGTGAGGCGCAGCACCGCGAGCTTCTTCGGGTTGCGCGGATCGACGATGTGGCGGACGGCGTAGCGGCCTGTGACGTTGGGGTCCATGCCCATCCCGCTGACGTCCTTGCCCAGGTAGTCCACCAGCAGCACGTCGAGACGATCGAACGGGATGCTGGGCATGAGCGAGCGGCTCAACCGCATCAGCTCGGGCTCGCGAGCAGCGATGCGGTCGCCGGGCACCACCTCGAGATGAGCCACGCCCTCCAGCGCGTTCTCGACCGACGCGACGCCGCCCAGCACGTTCACCTTCTCGAACACCAGCCGCGCCGTTTCGGGGACCACTTCGTGGAAGGTGTCGAAGCCGCGCCGATGCACCGTGGCCGCGCCCTTCTGCTTGCCGAAACCGATGGCGAGCATCTTGGAGAGGCCGCTCTCCACCTCGCCGTGAAAATCGGTGTGCGCCTTGACGCGGTTGACGGGCAGCACCGCATCCGCCCGCAGCGCCGCGCGGCTCCAGTGGAGCGGCATGCCCGTGGCCGTGGTGCCGAGCAGCGCCGTCTCCATGCTCGGCTCGAAGGGCACGTCCATCGACTGCGGCGTGACCCCGTATCCGGCGAGCACCTCGAGCTGCCCCTCGGCTGTGGCGCCTCCGTGCGAACCCATGGCGGGAACGATGAACGGGCGCGCCCCGAGCCGCTTCAATTCCGTCACGGTCGCGCGGACGATCTCGGCCAGCCGCGCCACTCCGCGGCTCCCGACACCGACCGCGACGGACATGCCCGGGCGCACCCGTCCCTCGAGCTTGCGCATTTCGCGGGCGACCGCCTCCGGGATCGAGTCGACGCGCGGAGCGTCGAAGCTCTGCGCGACGCGCCTCCACCTGGGAAGAGGAAACGAGAGGCCACTTTCGGCGATGCTGAATTCCCGGTCCATGGTCACCCTTTCAGCGCACCGCTCATCCCCTGCACGTAGCGGTCCACGAAGAGGAAGTAGATCGCCACCACCGGGATGCAGCCCAGCACCGCTCCGGCCATCAGCGGGCCCCATTGGTAGACGTCGCCACGGACCAGCTCGGTGGCCAGGCCGACCGGGACCGTCTTGTGCTCCGGCGCCGACATGAACACGAGCGCGTAGAGGTACTCGTTCCACGAGAGCGTGAACGCGAAGATGAACGCCGAGATGAGCCCCGGGCCGCTGAGCGGGAGCACGATCCCGAGCATCACGCGCAGCCGGCCGGCGCCGTCGACCATCGCCGCTTCCTCGATCTCGCGCGGGATGGATTTCAGGTAGCCCATCAGCAGCCAGGTGCAGAAGGGGATGAGGAACGTCGTGTAGACGGGGATCAGCGCGGCAGGTCGGTCGAACCAGCCCAGCTTCAGCAGGATGTCCGCGAGAGGGATGAAGAGGATCGCCGGCGGGACCAGGTAGCCGAGGTAGATCACGAGCCCGGCAGCCTCGGCGCCGGGGAAGCCGACGCGCACGATGCCGTAGGCCGCCAGCCAGCTCACCGACACGCTGAGGACGCTCGCGCCCACGGCGATGCCCATCGTGTTCCAGAACCAGCGCGGGAACCCCGTGCCGCCGAGCAGGTAGCGCACGTGATCCAGCGTGGGGTGGTGCACCAGGAACGGGTTGGTGGCGGTGGAGACCAGCTCCTGGTTCGGGCGGACCGCGGTCAGCGCCATCCAGTAGAACGGGAAGAGGAGGAACACAGCAAAGGCGAGGAGGGGCAGCCAGGTGCCGAGGAGGCGCGACCTCATGTGCGCTCCCGGATGGCGCGCATCGCCGCCCAGGCCAGCACCGCCAGGGCCGGCAAGGTGACCCCGGCGATGGCGGCGCCCTCGCCCATCGAGCCGCCCACGATCCCGCGCTGGTAGGCGAGCGTCACGAAGAGGTGGGTCGCATTGGCCGGGCCGCCGCGGGTGATGGTCCAGACCAGCTGGAAGTCGGTGAAGGTGAAGATCGCGGAGAAGGTGGTGAGGATCACCGTCAGCGGAGTGAGCAGCGGCCAGGTGATCTCCCGGAACACGCGAAAGGCGCGGGCGCCATCGATCTGCGCGGCTTCGTAGACGTCGCTGGGGATCGACTGCAGACCGGCGAGGTAGCCGATGGTGAAGAAGGGGATGCCGCGCCAGATGTTCGCGACCATCAGCGATCCGCGCGCGAGCCAGGAGTCACCGAGAAAATCGATGTTCCGCCGGAGCAGCCCCAGCTTCACCAGCGTCCAGCTGATGAAGCTGAACTGCGGATCGAAGATCCACCACCAGGCGAACGCGGACAGCACGGTGGGCACCACGTACGGCAGGAGCAGCACGGAGCGCCAGAACCGCACGCCGGCGAAGCGCTGGTTCAGGACCAACGCCAGCCCGAGCCCGAGCGCGAGCTTCAGCACGACGGTGACGATGGTGTACAGCGCGGTGTTGATCGCGGTGAGACGGAAAACCGGGTCGTCGAGCAGGTACTGGTAGTTCTCCAGCCCGATGAACACGCCCGGCGCGCCGATCTTGGCGTCCTCGAAGCCGAGCCAGACGCCGAGCCCCAGCGGGTAGGCGAGCAAGAGCCCGAGCAGGGCGGCGGCGGGGACCACCAGCGCGGGCCCGAACCACGCCCGGCGGTCCAGCGCGAGCGACAGCCGCCCCGCCGCCATCGATCAGCCGCGGTAGATGCGGCGGAGGCGGCCCTCGGCCCTCTTCGCCGCGTCCTTGGGCGTGAGGCCGTTCACCGTGGCGTCGGCGAACATGTCGAGCACCACGAAGTCCGCGAGAGCCGCGGCGGCGTGCTGGCCCGGGCTCCCCGCGTAGCTGTTGGGGAGCATGCGCGCGATCCCGTCGCGGAACGGGGTCGCCTTCGGGTCCCGCGTCCAGACTGGCAGCTCGCGATACTTGCGCAGCGCGGGCGTGATGTACCCGTTCATCGAGTCGACCCAGGGTTCGGCCTGCTCCGGCGAGAGCATGAAGCGCAAGTACTCCTTCGCGGCGTTGGGGAACCGCGAGTACTTGAAGATGAATGCCTGGCTGAACACGGCCAGCTCGGTCGGCTTGCCCACCGGGCCGATCGGGAAGTTGGCGTGGTCCATGTCCTGCGCGATCTGCGGGAAGTCCTTCTTGGCGGTGGTGTAGATGCTGATGCCGTTGTTGGTGATCGACACCTCGCCCGCGAGGAAGGCGCGGTTGTTGTTCGGGTCGAGCCAGGAGGCCACGCCTGGCGCCATCTGCGCGTAGAGCTCGCGCACCTTCTCCAGCGCGGTCCAGGTCTCCTGCTTGTTGATGGACACGGTCTTGTCGTCCGCCTCCACCGCCTTGCCGCCGTGCGCCCACAGCCACCAGTGCGTCCAGGCGTTCCCGTCGCCCACCGCGTGCCCGAGCGCCAGGCCCATCGGGTGGCCCTTCTCCTTCAGGGCCCGCGCGAGCTTGATCAGCCCGTCGGTCGTCTCGGGGAACTTGTCGAAGCCGGCTTCCTTCATCCAGCTGATCCGGTAGTTGAGCGCCTGCACCGCTCCGCCGATGGGCACGCCGATCCAGTGGTTGAGCTGCTTGCTGTAGCCGTACGCGCGAGCCACGTCGTACCAGCCGAGCCGCTTGCCCAGGTCCTCCGCCAGGTCGGAGACGTCGACGAGGCGTTGCGGGTAGATGTGCGGGTCGTCGTACCAGCCCATCACCAGGTCGGGACCGGTGCCCAGGTTCGCCGCCATCGCCGCTTTGGGCCGCACGTCCTCCCAGGTGATGTACTCGATGCTCACCGCCACGCCGGTCGCTTCCTGGAACTTCTTCGAGTTCGCGTTCCAGGACTCCTCGTCGGCCTTGATGAAGCCGCTCCAGCGGAGCAGGCGCAGCTGCGCGTCCTTCTCGACCGGGAACATCGGCGCGTACTTCGCGGCGGGGGCCTGCGCGAACGAGCGGGTCGCGGCACCCGCGGCGAGACCGAGGCCCCACTTCACGAACGAGCGGCGCAACGTCATGTCGGTTCCTCCGAGTGGGGCCGCGATTCTTGTGCCCGCCCCATCGAGATGTCAAAGCGCCGCTATCAAACAAAGAACGTTTCACGCAGAGCGCGCTGAGCACGCAGAGTGTTCTTGTTTGAAAACCAAAACCTCTGCGCGCTCCGCGTGCTCTGCGTGAACCGCTTTTGGCCCTAGGCGCGGCTGGAACGGGGGAGCCAGGTGAGGCTTTGGTCGGTGGTGCCTTGTGGGCGGTATTCGAGGCCGACCGAGCCGGTGTAGCCCAGTTCGTCCAGGTCGGAGAGGAAGGCCGGGATGGGTTGCTTGCCGGTGCCGGGCTGGTGGCGGCCGGGGACGTCGGCGATCTGGGCGTGAGAGATCAGAGGGAAATGGCGGCGCAGCACGGCGCGCGGGTCCTCGCCCATCATGCCCACGTGGTACTGGTCGAGCTGCAGGCGCACGCTCGGCGATCCGGCCGCGTCCACCAGGTCGGCCGCGATCTCCGCCGTCGAGGCGAAAAAGCCGGGCATGTCGACGGTATTGATGTTCTCGACCAGCAGGGTGATGCCCGCCTTGGCCACCAGCGGCGCCGCGGCGCGCAGGTTCGCCACCGCGGTGCGGCGGGCCTCCTCGCGTGAGATGTCCGGCGGAGGGATGCCGGCGAGCGCGTTCAGGCGGCGCGTCCCGAACCGCTGCGCCGCGGCGATCGCCTCGCGCACCGTCTCCAGGAAGTCCGATTCGCGGCCGGGCAGGGAGAGAAGACCGCGCTCTCCCTTCCCCCAGTCGCCAGCCCGCGGATCGAACAGCACGAGCTGCAGGCCGAGCTCGCTGAGCGCCCGCTCCACCGCCGCGGGGTCCAGCTCGTGGACGAAGAGGATCTCGACCCTGCGAAATCCCGCCTGGGCGGCCGCGCGGAATCGGTCCAGCACCGGCAGCTCCGGCCACAGCATGGTGAGATTCGCGGCGAAGCGCGGCACGCTCAGCTCCGGGGCTTGTCCACCGTCACGCCGGCCGGCTCCTCCCAGAGGCGCACGAGCGAGGCCATGTCGTTCTCGCCCATCCCCCGGGCGCGGGCCTCGAGGAATCGCTGCTCGGCGACCGCGCCGAGCAGCAGCGGGACGTTCGCGGCCTTCGCCTCGTCGTGGATCAGCCCCAGGTCCTTGAGGAGCAGCGTGACGCTGGTGGCAGGGCCGAAGTCGCGCGAGATGAACCGCGGCAGGTTGCGCGTCATCATCGTCGAGCCGCCGAACGAGCTGCCGATCACCTCCAGGACCACGCGCGGATCGGCGCCGAGCTTCGCCCCGAACACCGCCGCTTCCGCGACCGCCGCGGTGTGCACGCCCACCAGGAGCTGGTTGATGAGCTTCACCACCTGGCCGGCGCCGGCGGGACCGCACAGCTTGATGTTCTTGCCGAAGGCGCGGAAGACCGGGAGCGCGCGGTCGAACGCTCCCTGGTCGCCGCCGACCATGACGGTCAGCGTCCCGGCCTGCGCGCCGGCCGGTCCGCCGGACACCGGCGCGTCGAGGAACTCCGCGCCGCGCTCGCGCGCCATCGCCGCGCAGCGCCGGCTCTGCGCCACGCTGACCGTCGAGTGGTCGGCGTAGATCTGCCCGGGACGCGCCCGCTGCATCATCTCCCGGTAGACCTGCTCCACCGCCTCCGGAGTCGGCAGGGCGGTGAGCACCACGTCGGCGCGCTCTGCGATCTCGGCGGCGGAGGACGCCGGGCGCGCTCCCTTGGCGGCGAGCGCCTCCACGGGAGCGCGCGAGCGGTTGAAGACGTGCACCTCGAAGCCGCCGGCGAGCAGCCGTTCCGTCATCGGCCAGCCCATCTTCCCCAGGCCGACGAATCCCACCTTCATGGCCATGCCGTGCTCCTCCGCCCAGTCGCCGCCGTATCCGGCGGCGCTGCGCTTTTCACCGCGCGGCTGTTCTGGAACCCGTCAGGCCCCGAGCGCCTTGGCCGCGTTGGCAAAGTCACCCGGAGCGACCCAGACGATCATCCCGAAGCCGCCCGGCCCGGCGGCGCCGTTGGCGGCGCGCGCGTTGATGCCCGCGCTGGACAGCTTGCGCAGCACTTCCGCCGCGGCGCCCGGGCGGTCCGTTCCCTGGACGAAGAACGCTTGCTTGCGCGGCGAGAGCGTCAGCCCGGCATTCTTGGCCGCCCGGGTGAGCGCCTCGGCATCCTGCGGTACGACGTCGATCTGCGTCTTTCCCTTGCCGGTCGGGAACGCGGTGAAGGAGAGCAGGTTCACCCCCGCTTCCTTGAGCGCACCGAGCACGCGCACGCCCTCGCCCGGTTTGTCCGGAACTTCGACGTAGTAGTAGTCCACTCGGCGGATCTGGTCTGCCATGGCAGCCTCCCCGGCTGTGACGGTCGAGCGTCGATCATGCTAGTCCCGCGGCGGTCCGTGCGCCAGACGATGCGGGGACCCGGCGGGGTTCGCCTTTCTCCACGGCTTGTGGCTAGGATGCGCCGCGCATCGGCCAGGAGGTACGCCATGAAGAGGACTCTGCTCGCGATGTTGTGCGCGGCGGCGGGGGCGGCTTCGGCGGAAGCGGACCAGGCGGTCGTGCTCGAGGGAGCGCGCCTGATCGACGGGACGGGGAAGGCTCCGCGCGAGAATTCGGTGATCGTCGTCCAGGGCGATCGCATCGCGGCCGTCGGCGCGGTCGGCAAGGTCAAGTACCCCAAGGGCGCCCGCGTGGTGGACGTGCGCGGCCGCACCATCATGCCCGGCCTGATCAACGCGCACGGGCACGTGGGGCTGGTCGCCGACGGGAAGAACCGCGCGGACGCCTATACGCGGGAGAACATCCTGCCGCAGCTCGCCCAGTACGAGCAGTATGGCGTCACGTCGATCATGGCGCTGGGGCTGAACCGCGATCTCGGCTACCAGATCCGCGACGAGCAGCGGAGCGGGAAGGTTCCCGGGGCGTCGCTCTTCGTCGCCGGCCGCGGGATCGGCGCACCGGACGGCGCGCCTCCCGTCCCCGTGGCGCCAGACCAGGTCTACCGGCCGAAGACGCCGGCCGAGGCGGCGGCCGACGTGCGCGAGGCGGCCTCGCACCATCCCGACATGTTCAAGCTGTGGGTGGATGACGTGTACGGGAAGTTCGCCAAGCTGACGCCCAACGTCTTCCAGGCGGCCATCGACGAGGCGCACAAGAACAAGATCCGGGTGGCGGCGCACGTCTTCTACCTGTCCGACGCGAAGGCGCTGATCTCGGCGGGGGTCGACGCGCTGGCGCACAGCATCCGCGATCAGCCGGTCGACGCGGAGCTGATCAAGATGATGAAGGCGAAAGGCACGTATTACGTCCCGACCTTCACCGTCGACGAGTCCGCGTTCCTCTTCGCGGAAGACCCGGCGGTGACGAGCGATCCGACGCTCGCCCAAGCCGTGACCGGAGACCTGATCCAACAGTGGCAGGGGCAGGAGTACAAGAACAAGGTCGCCGGCGATGCCAACACGCCCAAGATCAAGGCGGCGCTCGCCACCGGCATGAAGAACCTCAAGGCGCTGCAGGACGCGGGAGTGCGCATCGCCTTCGGCACCGATTCGGGCGCCCAGCCCGTTCGCATTCCGGGATGGGCCGAGCACCGGGAGCTGGAGTTGATGGTCCGAGCCGGGCTCTCGCCGATGCAGGCGCTCTCCGCCGCCGGCCGCGGCAGCGCCGCCATGCTGGGCCTCAAGGACCGCGGCACGCTCGAGCAAGGGAAGAAGGCCGACTTCCTGGTCCTCGAGGCGAACCCGCTCGACGACATCGGCAACACCCGGCAGCTCGTTTCCATCTGGCACGGAGGCAAGGAGATCAAGCCGCGCGCCAGGACCGTCGCAACCAAGTAGCCAGTCCCGCCGACAGGAGGGCACCCGATGGCCGCTTCGCGCCGCACCAACCGCCGTACGTTCCTCAAGGCCGGGGCCGCCGGCCTGGCCGCGCTCGCCGCCCCGCGCGGCTTCGGCGCGACCCCAGATCTAAAATTGAAGAAGCCCATCAAGGTCGGCTGCCAGACCATCCTCTCCGGACCGCTCGGCGGGTACGGCGAGTTCATGCGCAAGGGCGCGGTGCTCGCCATGGAGGAGATCAACGCCTCAGGGGGCGTGGGCGGGAGCCCCCTGGAGCTGAACTTCCGCGACGAGGAGCTGAAGGTCGACGTGGGCGTGAAGAACGCGCGCTATTTCGTCGACGACTGGGGCGCCGACTTCCTCATCGGCATCGACTCCTCGGCGGTGGCGCTCGCGGTGGGCGAGATCATGCCCACCCTGAACCGCATCCTGATCGTCACCCACGGCGCGACCGAGAAGTTCAACGAGGACCTCGTCTTCCGCAAGCACATCAAGCAGTGCTTCCGCATCAGCGTCCCCGTCTACCAGGACGGCATCGCCTCGGCGTTCATCGCCAAGGAGCTGCCGGTGAAGAAGTGGGCGACCATCTCGCCCGACTACGAATACGGCCACACCTCCTGGAAGATGTTCCGGGCCACCCTGAAGAGGCTGAAGCCCGAGGTGGAGTTCGTGGCCGAGAGCTTCGCGAAGTTCGGCACCGTCGACTTCTCCAGCCACATCAGCAAGGTGATGGGGGCGCAGCCGGAAGCGATCTTCTCCACCGAATGGGGCGGCGAGGCCGTCACCATGGTGAAGCAGGCCAAGCTGTTCAAGGTCTTCGACCAGACCAAGGCCTTCATGATCGCGATGGGCTCGGCCATGGACGTGCTGCAGGGCCTCGGCCCCGATTATCCGGACGGCGTGTGGGCGTCGGGCCGTTACTACTTCGGCTACCCCGACTCGCCGCAGAACAAGAAGTTCGTGGAGACCTTCCGGAAACGGTGGCAGAGCTACCCGAGCTACGTGTCCGAGACGTCCTACGCGGCGCTCTACGCGATCAAGAAGGCGGTGGAGAAGGCCAAGACCCTCGAGATCGACCCGGTGATCGCGGCGCTGGAGGGGTTGCAGGTCGACCGCCCCGCAGGCCCCTGCACGATTCGCAAGGAGGACCACCAGGCCGTCTACGCGGTGCCCTGGGGCCGGATCAAGCACGACCCGAACTTCCCCATGCCGGTTCTCGGCGATCTGCGCGTGGCGTCGACCGACGAGTACTACCGCAAGCCGCCCTTCCCACCCGTCGAGGCCTGAACCACGCGCTGACGCTGCATGGGACGCGTGCTCCTCTTCCAGGGTCTCGTCGGCCTGACCGAGGCCATGTACCTCTGGCTGGTCGCGGCCGGGCTGTCGCTCATCTTCGGCGTCCTGCGCGTGCTGAACTTCGCGCACGGCGCGCTGTACATGATCGGCGCGTACCTCACCTACGCCGTCTTCCGCGCCTTCGGCGGGAACTTCTGGGTGGCGCTGCTCATCGGTCCGGTGCTGGTCGCGCTGGTCGGATGGGCCATGGAGGTGTTCTTCCTCCGCCGCGTCTACCGCGCCGACGTGGCCTTCCAGTTGCTGCTCACCTTCGCCTTCGTGCTCATCCTCGACGATTTGGTCAAGCTGGTGTTCGGGCCGGTGTACCAGTCGCCGCCCACGCCCAGGTCGCTGTCGGGAGCGGTCTCCGTGTTCGGGTCGGTGCTGCCCACCTACCACCTGTTCATCCTCGCCGCCGGGGGCCTGGTGGCGATCGGGCTCTGGCTGTTCCTCGAGAAGACGCGCTGGGGCCTGCTGGTGCGCGCCACCGCCGCCGACCGCGAGATGGCGCGCGCGCTCGGCGTCCGCTCGTCCCGGCTGTTCACCGGCGTGTTCATGCTCGGCGCCTGGCTCGCCGGCCTGGGAGGCGCGCTGTCCATCCCGGTGCGCTCCATCTCCCCGGGCATGGGAGAGCTGATCATCATCGAGGCATTCGTGGTGGTGGTGCTGGGAGGCCTGGGCAGCCTCCGGGGAGCATTCATCGGCTCGCTCGCCATCGGACTGCTGCACTCGTACGGCATCGTCTTCCTGCCCGTGTTCGAGCTGGCGCTCGCATATCTGGTGATGGCCGCCGTCCTGGTGGTCCGGCCCTGGGGCCTCTTCGGCGTGCGCGAGGCCTGACGCGTGACGGGCGCGGCGCGCAGCGGGGTGAGGCGGACCTGGGCGGCGGCGCTGCTCTGCGCAGCGGTGCTGGCGGTCCCGGCGCTGTTCGGCTCCTTCGCGCAGTACTTCGCGTTGAACGTCCTGCTCCTCATGCTGCTGGCGCTGTCGTTCAACCTCCTCTTCGGCATGACCGGGCTGCTCTCGTTCGGCCACGCCGCGTTCTACGCAGCCGGCGCGTACGCCACCGCGCTCCTGCTCCGCGCCGGCGCGCCGCTGTTCCCCGCGGTCATCGCCGGGGCGGTCTGCGCCGCGGCGCTGGCCGCCGTGGTCGGCGCGTTCTGCGTGCGCCACACCCGGGTGTACTTCTCGATGTTGACGCTCGCCTTCGGCATGTTCGTCTACGCCATCGTGTGGAAATGGACCGACGTGACCGGCGGGGACGACGGGCTCGTCGGGATCCCGCGCCGCGGCCTCGGCCTGCCCGGACCGTTCGACCTGAACCTCGCTCCCCTGAGGAACTATTACTGGTTCGCCGCCATCCTGGTGCTGGTCTCCGCGGGCGTCCTGCACCGCCTCTCTCGATCGCCCTTGGGGCTCGCCTTGCGCGCCATCCGCGAGAACGCCGAGCGCGCCGAGTTCAGCGGCATCCGCGTGCGCCGCACCATCTTCCTCGCCTTCGTGGTGGCCGGCGCGTTCGCCGGCCTCGCCGGCGCCCTGCTCGCGCCGCTCGAGCAGACGGTCGCGCCCACCGCCGCGCATTGGACCAAGTCGGCCGAGCCCGTCATGGCCGCGCTGATCGGCGGTCCCTTCTCTTTCGCCGGACCGATCGTCGGGGCGGTGGTGTACCTGGGATTGAAGGAGCTGATCGTCCGATTCACCGAGTACTGGCTGCTCGTGTTCGGGCTGGTGCTCCTGGGCATCGTGCTGGCCTTCCGCGGCGGCTTGCTCGGCGCGGTCGAGGCGCTCTTATCGCGGCGGCCTTCCACTCCCGCGCCGCGGCCGGATGCAGCGCCGCGCAAGGACGCCGCGTGAGCGCCCTGCTCGAAGCGCGCGGCGTCCGCAAGGCGTTCGCCGACTTCACCGCGGTCGCTGGAGTCGATCTCGTCCTGCCGCCCGGCGGCATCACCGCGGTGATCGGGCCCAACGGCGCGGGCAAGACGACGCTCATCAACCTGCTCACCGGGAAGCTCCTGCCCGACGCAGGCCAGGTGCTGCTCGACGGCGCCGACGTGACCCGTTTGCCTCCGAGCGCGCGCGTCCGTGCCGGCATGGCGCGCACCTTCCAGGTGACGAACATCTTCCCGCAGCTCACCGCCGAGCAGAACGTGGCGGTCCCGCTCCTGGCGAAGGAAGGCAGGGCGCTGGTCGCCCTGCGCGCGCTGGACGGCATGCCCGACGTGCACGAGAGCGCGCGCCGGATGCTCGCCGACGTGGGGCTCTCCGAGCGGGCCGACCGGCCCGCCGCCGAGCTGTCGCACGGCGACCGGAGGCTGCTCGAGATCGCGCTGGCGCTGGCCACCGCCCCGCGCCTGCTTCTGCTCGACGAACCGACCGCCGGGATGGGATCGGGCGAGCGCGATCGCGTGCTGGCCGAGATCCGCCGGCTGGCGGACGGCGGCCGCCTCACCATCCTGCTGGTCGAACACGACATGGACGTGGTTTTCGGCATGGCGACCCGCATCGTCGTCCTGCACCAGGGCAAGGTGCTCGCGGACGGCGCTCCGCAGCAGATCCGGGAGGACGCTCGCGTCCGCGAGATCTACCTGGGACAGCCCACGGCCGCGCCCGCCGCCTCGCCGCCGCCGCGCGCCGCCGCCGCGGCCGAGCCGCTGCTCGAGGTCGACCGGCTGAACGCCGGGTACGGGCTCGCGCACGTGCTGCACGACGTGAGCTTCCGGATTGCGCGCGGCGAGATGGTCGCGCTGCTCGGGCGCAACGGGGTCGGCAAGACGACCACGCTGCGGAGCCTGGCCGGCTTGACGCCGCCGTTCCCGGGCAGCGCCGTCCGTCTTCTCGGACGCGACATGTCCGGGAGGCCGCCCGACACGGCCGGGAAGCCGCCCGAGGTGGCCGGGAAGCCGCCCGAGGTGGCCGGACGACTTCGCGACGTCGCCGGGTGGCCGCCGGAGGAGATCGCCCGGGCCGGCGTCAGCTACGTGCCGGACGACCGCCGCATCTTCCCCGACCTGACCGCGCGCGAGAACCTGCGAGTCCCCGTGCTCGCGCTGCACCGGCGCGCCGCCGGCCGTTGGACGGAGCAAGAGATCGCGGCGCTGTTCCCACCGCTGGCAGCGGCGTGGGACCGCAAGGGCCGCCACCTCTCCGGCGGCGAGCAGA
>DASQBG010000082.1:0-3061 GCA_035635335.1 Myxococcales bacterium
GGTCTTGAACGCGCTGCTGCCGCGCCCGCACCCGCTGCACCTCTCGATCCCGGAGGCCGTCGCGGCGGCGCAGCAAATCGGCGCGCGCCGGACGTTCCTCACACACCTCACGCACGCGACGCCGCACGCGGAGCTTGCGGCGAGTCTGCCGGCGGGCGTCGCGCCGGCCTACGACGGGCTGGTCATCGAGGTGGGCCCGGTCTAGATTCGTCGCGAGGAGGGATTTGAGAGCGATGGCGAACCCACCCGAAGCGACGCTGCGCCGGTTTCAGAGCCCGGCCGCGCGCCAGAGCGGCGCGATGGACGAGCTGGTGCGTCAGGCGGTATTCGGTGCGCCGGAAGCGCGCGAGCAGGCGCGCTGGCTGATCTGGGAGATCGGGCAGGAGGCGGGGGTGCGGCCCGCGTCGATCCACGAGCTGTACCTCGCGCGCGGGCGCGGCGAGGTGCGGCCGTTCACCACCCCCGCGATGAACATCCGCGTCCTGTCGTACGACTCCGCGCGGGCCGTCTTCCGGGCCGCCAGGCGGCTCGACGTAGGCGCCCTGATTTGCGAGATCGCGCGCTCCGAGATCGGCTACACCGAGCAGCGGCCCGCCGAGTACGTCGCCGTGATGACCGCCGCGGCCCTGCGGGAGGGCTTCACGGGGCCCCTGTTCATCCAGGGCGACCATGTCCAGGTGAACGCCAAGAAGTACGCCGTCGACGCCGAGACCGAGCTGCAGGCGATACGCACGTTGATCGAGGAAGAGCTGCACGCGGGGTTCTACAACATCGACGTCGACACCTCCACGCTGGTGGACCTCTCCCAGGCCACGCTGGACGCGCAGCAGCGCGTGAACTACGAGCGGGCCGCCGAGCTGACGAAATTCATCCGGGACCGGGAGCCGGAAGGCGTGACGGTGTCGGTGGGCGCGGAGATCGGCGAGGTGGGGGGCAAGAACTCCGACGTGCACGAGCTGAAGGCCTTCATGGACGGCTACGGGCGCGCGCTCGCACGACTCGGGCCCTACGCGGGGATAAGCAAGATCTCGGTGCAGACGGGCACCAGCCACGGCGGCGTGGTGCTCCCCGACGGCTCGATCGCCAAGGTGGCGCTCGACCTCGATGCCCTCAAGGCGCTGTCCGCCGACGCCCGCAGCCAATACGGCCTGGGCGGCGCCGTGCAGCACGGAGCCTCGACCCTGCCGCCCGACGCGTTCGGCAACTTCCCCAAGTGCGAGGCGATCGAGATCCACCTCGCGACCAATTTCCAGAACATCGTATTCGACCACCCGAAGCTGCCGGCTGACCTGCGGCGCGAGCTGCAGCAGTGGGTGAAGGCGGAGTGCAAGGACGAGTGGAAGAAGGGGGACACCGAGGAGCAGTTCTATTACAAGAGCCGCAAGAAGGCGATCGGGCCGTTCAAGCAGCGCATGTGGGATCTGCCGGCCGAGGTCCGCGGCGCGATCGCGGGCGACTTGGAGAAGAACTTCGCGTTCCTGTTCGAGCAGCTCCGCGTCACGGGCACCCGCGCGATCACCGATCGGTTCGTCACGCCGCCGCTGCAATCCCACTCGCAGCCGCGCCCGGTGGCGGTCGCCGCGCCGGATGATCTGGAGGCCGGCGAGTGAGCGAGCGGGGTGCAGGGTTCGGGCCCTTCCTGCTGGGTCTGGGCCTCGGGGCGGTGCTCGGCTTCCTGTTCGCGCCCGAGCCGGGCGAGGCGTCCCGCACCAAACTGTCGCGCAAGCTGCGCGGGCTGCGTGACCTCGCGGCCGAGAAGGCGGGCGAGCTGGGCGAGCTGCTCGACACCGACGACGAGGAAGATGAGCCCACCGCCCGCGTCGCGATCGAGCGGCGGCTGACGGAGGCCAAGCGCCGCCGCCGCGGCGGCAAAGGAACCAGCCTCGAGGAGGAGGACGAACCCGTCGCGTGAAGGCGGAGCGCGGCTGGCACCGGTCCGTGACCGGCATCGGTCGTCGGACGTTTGAGGCGGCCTTCGAAGACAACATTCCCTTCCTCGCCAGCGCGCTGTCGTTCGATCTGCTGCTGACCATCATCCCGTTCGTCGCGCTGTTGCTCGCCACGGTCGGATACCTCGTGCAACATCAGATCACGACCCAGCAGGTCGAGCTGCACGAGCTGCTCGCGCGGCTGCTCCCGTCCACCGCGGGCGGCGTCCCCGACAAAGCGTTCACGCAGGTGGAGAGCGCGCTGGCGAGCGTGGTGCGGCAGCGCGTCGGGCTGACCGCGGTGGGCCTGCCCCTGTTCCTATGGTTTTCGACGCGCCTGTTCAGCGGCCTGCGCGCCGCGCTCAACGAAGTGTTCGATACCGACGAGCGGCGTTCCTGGCCCGTCGCCAAGCTGTTGGATCTCGCCATGGTGTTGGGCACCGGCACGCTGCTCGTGCTGGGTGCGCTCGTGGCTGCCTGGGAAGCGCGTAACGCGGGGAGCGTGAGTCGCAGCTTCGCGCTCGACTGGATGTGGCGGTTGAGTCTCGAACTGATCTCCTTCGCGCTCGGCGTGGCGATGTTCTTCGTGATCTTCAAATTCCTGCCCAGCCGGCGCATCGTGTGGCGGACCGCCCTCGTCGCGGCCGTCTTCTGCTCCCTCGGGTTCGAGGTGGCGAAGCGGCTGTACGCGCTGTACGTGACCCGGTTCGCCACCCTCGACCGGGTGGCCTCGGATGCGAACATCGTCGCGCTGTTCCTGTTCCTGCTGTGGGTCTACTACACGGCCTACCTGTTCCTCCTGGGCGGCGAAGTGGCGGAGATGTACGATCTGGTCCGCATGCGGCGCTCGCAGCGGGTGCAGCTGGGCTGAGAAGCAGGTTGGGGGAGGTTGGTGGAGGACGGTGGAGGTTGCCCCGCTGACGTGACAACCTCCCCTAACCTCCTCCAACCTCCACAACCTCCCCCGTCTTTCTTATCTTGGGACCATGAGCCCCGGCGGTCCCCTGCGTCAGCCGATCCCTGTCGCCCGGTCGATCTTGTGGAGCCCCGGCGATGGAGGGGGCGGGGGAGGCCAGCGACCGGGCCACATGCCGTTTCCGGTTTTCCTGTCGCAGTCCGCGCTGACGGCGATC
>DASQBG010000083.1:0-16530 GCA_035635335.1 Myxococcales bacterium
CGAGGGCAACTCCGGCGGGGCCGAGCCGACTTTCAAGCACGTTCCCTCCGAGACCTTGCTGCGGGCCGACCGGCCGGTGCCCGGACAGTACCTGGTGGTCTTCAACGAGGCGCGGGTTGCGAAGGAGGCGGTCGACGCGCAGTCGGACGACCTCGCGCGCCGCCACGGCGGCCGGGTCTTCGCCCGCTGGAGTCACGCGCTGCGTGGATTCGCCGCGCAGATGTCGGCGGCGCAGGCGCAGGCCGTGGCGCAGGACCCGCGGGTGGCCTGGGTCGAGGAGGACGCGGAGATCCACCTCGACACCACGCAGACCGGCGCCACCTGGGGACTCGATCGCATCGACCAGCGCAACCTGCCTCTCGACGGGAGCTATACCTTCAACGTCGACGGCACCGGCGTGAACGCGTACATCATCGATACCGGCATCCGCACCACGCACACGCAGTTCGGTGGCCGAGCGAGCGGCGCATTCACCGCGGTGAACGACGCCAACGGCACGAACGACTGCAACGGGCACGGGACGCACGTGTCGGGCACGGTCGGCGGGTCGACCTACGGCGTCGCCAAGAACGTGCGGCTCTTCGCGGTGCGGGTGCTCGACTGCAACGGGTCGGGCACCACCTCGGGAGTGATCTCCGGCGTCGACTGGGTGACGACCAACCACCTGTCGCCGGCGGTAGCGAACATGAGCCTGGGCGGCGGAGCCTCCGCGACGTTGGACCAGGCCGTGAGCAACTCGATCGCCTCGGGCGTGTCGTACTCGATCGCGGCCGGGAACTCGAACGTCGACGCGTGCACGCAGTCGCCGGCCCGCGTCGCGAGCGCCATCACGGTGGGCGCGACCGACATCAACGACGCGCGGGCCAGCTTCTCGAACTTCGGCACCTGCGTGGACCTGTTCGGGCCCGGCGTGAACATCACCTCGTCCTGGGCGACCAGCGACACCGCCACCAACACCATCAGCGGCACCTCGATGGCGACGCCACACGTGGCCGGGACCGCTGCGCTCTTCCTGCAGGCGAACCCGACCGCCACTCCCGCGCAGGTGGCCTCGGCGCTGGCGACGAACGCCACCGCCGGCGTGGTGACCAGCCCGGGCACCGGGTCGCCCAACCGCCTCCTCTACGAGGCGTTCATCGGCGCGCCGTCCGACGCGACGCCGCCCAGCGTTTCGCTCACGGCGCCGGCCGCGGGGGCGACGGTGAGCGGGACCGCCGTGACGCTCTCCGCCACGGCGGCGGACAACGTGGCGGTTGCGAAGGTGGACTTCTTCGTCGACGGGGCGCTGGTCGGGACCGATACCGCGTCGCCTTACTCCATCTCGTGGAACAGCACCACGGTGGCAAACGGCTCCCATTCCTTCACCGCGCGCGCGACCGACACGGCCGGGAACGCAACGACGTCGGCCGCCGTGACCGCGACGGTGTCCAACACCGCCGGGACGTGCGCCACGTCCAGCCAGCTCCTCGGCAACCCGGGCTTCGAGACCGGAGCGGCGGCGCCGTGGACGGCGACGGCCGGCGTGATCGACGGCAGCGCCAGTCCGGCGCCTCGAAGCGGCCGGTTCAAGGCGTGGCTCAACGGCTACGGGACCTCGCACGTCGACGACCTGTTCCAGACGGTGACCATCCCGGCGGGAGCGTGCAGCGCGAGCTTCAGCTTCTGGCTGTGGATCACCACTGCCGAGACGACCACCGTCACGGCGTTCGACACCCTGAGCGTCACCGTCCGGAACTCGGCCGGCACGGTGCTCTCGACGCTGGGGAACTTCTCGAACCTGAACAAGTCCGCCAGCTACGTGCAGCGGAGCTTCGACGTTTCCGCCTTCAAGGGGCAGACGGTGAGGCTCCAGTTCCACGGCGTCGAGGACTCGTCGCTGCAGACGAGCTTCCTCGTCGACGATACGGCGCTCACGGTGGTGCAGTAGAGCGGGAGCGCGGCGGCCCGGCTGCGATGGCGGGCCGGGCCGCTGCGCGCGCAGCCTCCTGCGCATCCGGCCAGATCAATTGGCGGGGTAGGGGCGCAGGGATCGGGCGATCAGGCCCAGCCCCGCGGCCAGCATGACGAACATGAGGAGCGTGTTGAACAGGCTGGTCGGCTCCCATCGGATCGAGAGGCTCATCAGGATCGCCGCCAGGATGGTCAGCACGCCGCCGATGCTCAGGATCCAGCCGAGCTTGCTCTTCCCGTCGAAGAAGAGGACCCCCACCCCGATCAGCAGCGGGAGCATGGTGAGTCCGAACCCGGCGGGCCGGCTCCAGCCCCACAGCCCGAAGAAGGTGAACGACGAGGTCACTTGCACCTGGTTGAGCACCAGGTAGCCGCCGACCACGGTCAGGAGCAGGCCGAGGAAGAAGGTGCCGACGCCGCCCGGGGTGCCGCCCGCGCCGCGCGCCGGAGGCGCGTTCGTCAGCGCCTGGTCCTCTACCAGTCTGGAGAGCTCCTGCGCCTGCGTCCGCGGGTCGAGGTCGGCCATCCCTGGATTGTACGACCCGCCGGAGATCGGGCCAGGAATCGTCCGGCTGCCGGAGCGCAGCCAAAATGGTCCACGCTTGAAAAGCGTAGCGCCGCCTTATCGGCGGCGACTAGCGGACCTCGAAGGCTGGGGCCGGGACGGGGATCGCTTCTCCGTCGTGTCGCGGATCGCTGGCGCCGAACTTCACGCCGGTCCGGGCGTCGTAGAGCACGGCCTGGCCGTACCCGAAGTTCGGAGTGCGGGGAGGCCGCACCTCCAGCTTGTGCCCGAGCCCGCCGAGCTGCGCCCGGACCTGCTCGGGGACGCTGGACTCGATCTCCACGTCGCACCCTTCGAAGGTGCCCTTGGTGAAGCGGCCCGCCTCCAGCGCCTGCTGGATGCTCATGCCGTAGTCGACCATATCGACGACGAACTGGGCGTGCGCCTGGGCCTGGTTCCAGCCGCCCATGATGCCGAATCCGATCTTCACCTCTCCCTTTTGCAGGAAGCCCGGGATGATGGTGTGCAGCGGACGCTTGCGCGGCGCGAGCGTGTTGGGCAAGCCGGGCTCGAGCGTGAACAGCGCGCCGCGGTTGTGCAGCATGAAGCCCTTGTCCTTGGGCACCAGGCCTGATCCGAATCCGGAGTAGTTGCTCTGGATGAGCGAGACGATGTTGCCGTCGCGGTCGACCACCGTCAGGTAGATGGTGTCGCTTCCCTTCGCATCAGTCACCGAGGCGAGCTTGGTAGGCTCGACCTTGCACGCGGCAGACTGCGGGTCGACGCGAGCGGCCCGAATCGCGGCGCTCTCCTTGCCGAGCAGCTCGCCGACCGGGATCTGGCCGAAGCGAGGATCTCCGACGTAGCGGAGCAGGTCCGCGTAGGCGAGCTTCTTCGCCTCGATCATCGCGTGGAGCGCGCGGGTCGAGTGGAAGCCCCACTCGCCGAGCGGGAACCGCTCCAGGATGTTCAACATCTCCAGCGCGGCGATGCCCTGCGAGTTGGGCGGGATCTCCGAGACCGTCCAGCCGCGGTAGCTGGTCGAGATCGGCTGGACCCACTCGGGCTGGAACTCGGCCAGGTCGGACAGCACCATCGCGCCGCCCTGCTCGCGCACGATGTCCACGATCGCCTGCGCGGTGGGGCCCTCGTAGTAGCCGGCGCGACCCTGCTCGGCGATGCGGCGAAGGGAGCGCGCCAGGTCCGGGTTGCGGAAGATCTGCCCGGCGGCCGGAGCGCGGCCGTCGACGAGGAAGGTGGACCGCGAGTTGGGGTGCTCGGCGAGCATCTTCTCGGAGCGCGCCCACAGTCCGGCGGTGATCTCCATCAGCGGGAAGCCCTGCTCGGCGTGGAAGATGGCCGGGGCGAGCGAGACCGAGAGCGGCACCGCGCCGAAGCGCTTCCGCAGGGCGTCCCAGCCCGCCACCACCCCGGGCACCGTGACCGTGAGCGCGCCTCGCTGGGGCAGCTTGTCCAGGCCGCCCTTGCTCCGCACGAGCTCGGGGGTCATCCCCTTCGCCGACCACCCGCTCGCGTTGAGGCCGTACAGCTTGTCTTCCTTCGCCAGGTAGATCAGCGCGAAGAGATCGCCCCCGATCCCGCTCCCGGTCGGCTCCATCACGCCGGTGGTCGCATTCGCGGCGATCGCCGCGTCCACGGCGTTGCCGCCGCGCTCCAGGATCTGCACTCCCGCCGCAGCGGCGAGCGGCTGGCTGGAGGCGACCACGCCGTATCGCGAGGCGACCACCGAACGGCCGGGGACCGGCTCGCGGGGGGCTGTGCTCGAAGGCGAGGCGGCGGCGAGAAGGAGGAGCGCGATCAACATGAGGGCCTCCGGTCCGGGGCGCTTTCCTACCACCGCGTTTGACCCCTGGGTACCATGCGCCTATCGTCGGATCCCGATCGGTCGAGGAGCGAACCATGGCACAGGAAGCGAAGGCCAGGCTGCACCGCTGGGAGTCCATGCCGAAGGAGCGCCTCTCCGAGAAGCTGGACCGGCGCATCATCACCGCCGACCGGATGATGATCACCCACGTGTATCTGAAGAAGGGCTGCGTGGTGCCGCGCCACCAGCACGAGAACGAGCAGATCACCTACATCCTCGAAGGGACGCTGCGCTTCCGGCTCGGGGCGGACGGCGCGCAACAGGTGGACGTGCACGCCGGAGAGGTGCTGACCATCCCCTCCAACCTGCCCCACTCCGCCGAGGCGCTGGAGGACACCGTCGACGTGGACATCTTCGATCCGCCGCGGAAGGACTGGCTCGACGGCAGCGACCAATACCTACGGAACACGTAGGGTATGGACCTCGGCGTCCGGGGCAAGGTGGCGCTCGTCACCGGGGCGAGCTCGGGCATTGGCGAGGCGGTCGCGCTGGCGCTCGCGCGTGAAGGAGCAAAGGTGGCCGTCGCCGCGAGGCGCCGCGAGCGGCTGGAGGACCTCGCCGCCCGCGCCCGGAAGGCGGGCGCGCCTGACGCGCGGGCGGTGGTCGCCGATCAGACCGACGCCGCGTCGCTGGCCCAGGCGGTGCGCGATGCGGAGGCGCAGCTGGGCCCCGTCGAGATCCTGGTGATCAACGGCGGAGGTCCGCGGCCCGGCACGTACACGCAGATGACGGCGCGCGACTGGGACGCCGCCTACGCGCTCACGATGCAGAGCGCGCTGCGGCTGGTCGAGGCGGTGCTCCCGGGGATGCGCGCCCGGCGCTGGGGGCGGATCGTCGCCTTGGAGTCGATCTCGGTGAAGCAGCCCATCCCCACCCTGGTCTTGTCGAACGCGTTCCGGACCGCGGTGGTCTCCGCGCTCAAGACCCTTTCGCTCGAAGTGGCGGCCGAGGGCATCACCATCAACTCGATCGCGACGGGGCTGGTGGAGACCGACCGCTTCCGCGCCCTGTACGGCACGCCCGAAAAGAAGCAGGAGGCGCTCGCGCGGATTCCGATGAAGCGCGCGGCCTCGCCCGACGAATACGCACCGCTGGTGGCGTTCCTCTGCGGCGAGCCGGCCCGGTATGTCACCGGCCAGACCATCTCCATCGACGGCGGACTCACCGCCGGCCTGTTCGGTTGATCCCAAAGGGGGACCCATGACGGCGGCACGCAGGACCGTGTGGCGGATGCTCTTGGCAGCGGCGTGCGCCTTGGCGTTGTCGGGCGTGCGGCCCGCGGCAGGGGCCGAGCAGAAGCTCTCGTTCGCCGTTCCCGGGGTCCCGCCGGTCTTCGGCAGCGTGGTCGTGTACGTCGCCAAGGAGGAGGGCTTTTTCAAGAAGCACGGGGTCGACGTGGACGTGCGGCCCTTCGACTCCGGCGCGGCCGCGGCACAAGCGGTGGTCGCCGGCAATCCCGACGTGGCGCTGTCTCCGACGCCGGTGATCGTCCGGATGATCTCGAACGCCGGCGTGAACCTGGTCGGGATCTACGGGCTGGAGCATCCGGACTGGCTCCTGGCGTCGACCGATCCGGCGCTGGACACGTGCCCGGAGGTGAAGGGCCAGCCCGTCGGCGTCGACTCGGTCGGTGGGGCGCGCTCCGTCGCTCTCGAGCAGCTCATCCGGCCCTGCGGGCTCAAGATCGACCAGGTGAAGCTGGTCGCGCTCAGCACCAACGTGGGCGCCGCGATGGTGGCCGGCCAGCTCAAGGTCGGTGTGCTTCATCTCGACGACATCCCCGTGCTGGAGGAGCAGACGGCGCGCCGGCTCACCATCGTCTCGTCGTTCAAGGAAGTGAACCAGCTCAGCCACTACCTGATCCTGGTCGCGACCAAGGAAAATCTGGAGAAGAAGCGCGACGCGTACGTCCGCATGGTGGCGGGATTGATCGAGGCGACGAAATACATGCTGGACCCGCGCCATGCCGACCGCGTAGCGCAGATCGCGACGGTGACCGGGCGCACTCCGAAGCTGGCGAAGGACGCGCTGCCCCGTTTCGCGGGCATCTCCTTCTGGCCGGTCGGCAACGACGGCTTGACGAAGACCAACCTCGAAGCCGTGGTGACGGTCGAGAAGGATCTCGGCGGCATCAAGCCGGGGAAGACGCCGGTCAGCTACGACCGGCTGGTGGACCGCACCGTCTGGAAGGACGCGAGCGCGCTGGCGAAGTAGAGCACGCCCCGGCAGGCGGCCTGGCGCCCGTCCGCGCGATCGGTCTGCGGCTCTCCCGCGCGCCCGTCCGGCTGCCCAGCTTGATCGTCGGGCGGTGAACGCGCGTTTCGCGAGCGCGCGCCGGCGGCGCGGCTGACGGGAGGGGTCATGAGGGGAATCGGGATGGTGGCGGTGGTGCTGCCCGCGCTCGTGGGGTGTACCTCGGTGCGGATGGTGCAGCGCGAAGGCTGCTGGTTGAAGCAGACGGAGAAGTGGCCGAGCCGCGTCTCGGAGGAGCTGGGCTTCTGCAGCAAGCCGGCGCCGGTGTGGGCGGAGGACCGGGTGGCCCGGCTGGTCCAGGAGTGCATGGTCCAAGCGGACTTCCGCTGGCAGAACCGCGCCCTGGCGGCGTGGACGCGCGGCGACCCGATCCCGCCGCAGGACTCGGACGACAAGATCGCCCAGACCTGCATGAAAGAGGCGTCGGCGGCGCTCGGGCAGCAGGCGGAGAACTCGGCGCTCAAGTCGCGCCTCGCCGAGCTGAGCCAGGACCGCGAATCGCTCCGGAACGTGAGCGAAGGCGACCGCGAGTTCTTGAAGCAGAACAGCGACAAGATGGTCTCGGCGCTCGGGGAAGCGGCCAAGAAGCCGGCGCCCGCGGCGGTCGCGACGGCGACGAGCACCGGGACGGCGAAGACGGAGAGTGACCTCCGCGCCTCCGAGCAGCCGCCCGTGCAGTCCGCGCCCGCGACGGTGGTCGAGGTCCACGGTGCGCCGGCGCAGCCAACCGCACCAGCCCCGGTGGTCGTGACGCCCAGGACGGTGGTCAAGCCGGCCGAGCCCTGCCTCGCCGCGCGCAAGCCCGCGGTCCGCAGGCACACGGGCTCCAAGGTGCCCACGGACGAGACTGCCTGCCCGAAGACGGCGCAGCCGCCGAGCCCGGTCTCCCTGGGCGCGGCTGGCAGCGACTAGCCGCGAGCAGGGCTAGAAGCGTTTCGCGCGAAGCGCGGAAGGAAAAGGAAAGCGCGGAAGGATACAGGTTCGCTAGCGCGCCGCGGTGGTGGTGCCCAGCGCGGAGGCGCCGGCGGTCGCGCACTGTCCGTCGTGCTCGGCCAGGTCTCCGGACACGCCCAGCGCGCCGACGAGCTTGCCGTCGATCAAGAGCGGTACGCCGCCGTCGATCGGCACCGCTCCCTCCAGGGCGAGGACGCGGAGGTTCGCGCCGCCCTTCTCCAGCGCGTCCTGGAAGGCCTTCGTCGGCCGCTTGTAGAGCGCCGCGGACCGGGCCTTGCCGATGGCTACCGGAGCGCTGCCGAGCTGCGTGGTGTCGGCCTTCTCGAAGTAGACCAGCGTGCCGGCCGGATCGACCACCGCGATGGCCATGAACCAGCCGTTCTTCTTCGCCTCGGCCGAAGCGCCGGCCGCGGCCTTCTTCGCAGCGTCGAGCGAGATCGCCGTGCCGATCGGGATGGCGTAGGAGCTGGGCGCCGCCGGTTTGGCCTGCGGCGTGGTCTGGCCAGCGGCCGCCGTGGCGACGAGCGCGATGAAGGATGCTGCCTCGAGCGTCGATTGGAGCGACATGGGGCCCCCTTGTCCACCGCCCCGCGGGATGTCCGCGGGACGATGAGGGGCGCACGATTGCACCAGTCGGGGCGGCGTGCGCTCCGACAAAAGTCAGATTGGAGCCGCGCGGGGCAGGTCGAGGAATCCGCGGGCGCAATGCCAGAAGAGCCGCCGGTTGATGCCCAGCGCCAGCGAGTGCGCGAGGCCGGGCAGGATGCTGAACTGGCGGTCCGGACTGGGCAGCTTGCGGTAGAAGTCGAGCAGGTCCTGCTCGGTGGCGATGCCGTCGTACTCGCCTCGGACGACCAGGGTGGGCGCCAGCACCTTGGCGGGATCGACCACCGGCAGGTTCGCCGTCATGTCGAGATAGGTGCCGGTCGGGATGGTCTCCCCGAACGGCAGCTCGGCATCCGCCATCGCTTCGGCGACGGCCAGGTCCGCGCTGCCGGGCTTGTCGCGGGTGAAGATGGTCCGGATCATCTCGCGGTCGCGCTTCCGGCGGTTGTGGGTGCGGAAGTATTCAACCTGCTCGGCACGCTTCTGCAGCGTGGGCGAGCCGGCGCCCGTATAGGTGAACGCCATCAGGACCAGGCGGTCGATGCGCTCCGGGCGCGAGACGGCGAAGGCCGCCGCGCGCAGCGCGCCCGAGGACTCGCCCATGAAGTGCATCTTCTGCTGCCCAGTCTCGCGCGCGACGAGCGCGCTGCCGGCCTCGAGGTCCTCCGCGCCGCTGCGGATGTCGGAATTGCCCTCGGTGCGCGTCGAGCGGCCGTAGCTCTCGTGGTCCATCGTCCAGACGTCGAACCCGTAGCCGGCGAACACGTTCATCAGCGAGTATTCGCCCTTCCCCGGAACCGCCAGGTCGAACGTCGGACGGGACGAGACCGACGAGCCGTGGACGAGGAAGAGGACCGGCCGGGGCGGCTCGCCTTTGGCCGGCGCACCGGCGCGCTTGCGAAACAGGTAGAGTGAGACGTCGCGCTTCTTCGCCCAGTACTCGGCGCTCCACGGTCTTTCCGCGCCGGGCTGGGCGGCAGCTCCGGGACGTGGAGCAATGGGGCTGGCGGCGAGCCCTGCCCCGGCGAGCTTGAGGAGAGTGCGGCGCGACGGACGGGACACGGGACCGGTCACGGCGTCCTCCAAGGCGATCGGCGCGGACATTGTACCGGGTCCTCTGGGAACGTGGGTGTCCGGGCGGCACCCGCAGGACGACCGCAGCGCATCGGGTGTAGCATCGCCCCGCTCGTCATCCTGCAAGGGGGAACGATCATGACTCGTCGAAGGCTCACGATGGTGGTGGCCGGCGCCGCCGCGGCGCTGGCCGGCGTTTGGGCAACCGGATCGCTGAAGGCGCAGCAGCCGGGATTCAAGCGCACCGAATTGCAGAAGCACGATCTCAGCATTCCGGGCCGCGAGGTGGTCCAGGCCCGCGCCGATTTCGAAGCGGGCGCCTCGATCGGCAAGCACACCCATCCCGGCGAGGAATTCGGATACATCCTCGAGGGCACGCTGGAATTCGAGGTGGCCGGAAAGCCGAACGCCAAGCTGAAGGCGGGCGACACCTTCTTCATCCCGGCCGAGACCATCCATGCGGCCAAGAACGTCGGCAGCGGTCCGGCCAAAGTGCTCGCCACCTACGTGGTCGAGAAGGGCAAACCGCTCGCCACCATGGTGAAAGAGACCGCGGCTTCCACCCCCGCGCCGAAGTAGCGATTCTCTCAGCTGCCGCGCTTCTTCAGTGCCTGTTCGCGAATGGCGGACAGCGTAGTCGTGGGCGTGATCACTTCCTCGGAGAGGCGCAGCTCGAGCAGCGCCGGACGGCCGGCGGAGAGGGCGCGTTCGAACGCGGGCGCGAATTGCTCGGTGGTCTCGACGAGCTCGCCGGAAGCGCCGAACGAGCGGGCGTAGGCGGCGAAATCGGGATTGGTCAGGCGCGTGCCGTGGACGCGGCCCGGATAGTGCCGCTCCTGGTGCATGCGGATGGTGCCGTAGGCGCCGTTGTTCACCACGATGACGATCACCGGCAGGTCGTGCTGCACGGCGGTCGCGAGCTCCTGCCCGGTCATGAGGAAGTCGCCGTCCCCCGCGAACGCCACCACGATCCGGTCGGGATGGACGGCCTTCGCCGCGACGGCCGCCGGAACGCCGTAACCCATCGCGCCGCTGGTCGGCGCGACCTGCGACTTGAAGCGGCGATAGCGGTAGAACCGGTGCGCCCAGGTGGAGAAGTTGCCGGCTCCGTTCGTGACGATGGCGTCGGGCGGCAGCCGCTCGCGCAGGTGGCCCACGATCTCGGCCATCTGCAGCGGACCGGGCACGCGCACCGGCGCGTTCCAGGCGACGTACTCGGCCCGCGCAGCCGCCGTCTCCTCCGCCCAGGCCGGCGCCGCAGCCGGGCGCAGCTGCGCGAGGGCCGCGGCCAGCTCCGGCATGGCGGAGTGGATGGGCAGATCGGCCGCGTAAACGCGTCCCAGCTCCTCGGCCCCGGCGTGCGCGTGCACCAGCATCTGCCGCGGGACGGGGACCTCGAACAGCGTGTATCCGCTGGTCGTCATTTCGCCCAACCGCGGACCGAGGACCAGCGCCAGATCGGCCTCGCGGACCCGCCGAGCGAGCTTCGGGTTGATGCCGATGCCGACGTCGCCGGCGTACTGCGGATGGTCGTTGTCGAACAGGTCCTGGAAGCGCCACGCGCAGGCGACGGGCAGCTGCCAGGCCTCGGCGAAGCGGCGCAGATCGGCGCACGCCTCGGCGGTCCAGCCGCTGCCGCCGAGGATCGCGACCGGCGAGCGCGCGCCGGCCAGGAGCGCGCCGAGCCGCGCCAGCTGCTCGGGAGCCGGCGCCGCGGCGACGCGCTGGTAGCGCGGCGCGGCGTTGGCCTCGGCCTGCTCGGTCAGCATGTCCTCCGGCAGCGCAAGCACCACCGGACCCGGGCGGCCGGAGGTGGCCGCGTGGAACGCATGGCTCACGTACTCGGGGACGCGGCGGGGATCGTCGATCTGGGCCACCCACTTGGCCATCTGTCCGAACATGCGGCGGTAGTCGATCTCCTGGAACGCCTCGCGGTCGGCGAAGGCGCGCGGTACCTGGCCGACGAGCAGGAGGAGCGGCGTGGAATCCTGCGAGGCGGTGTGCACGCCGATGGAGGCGTTGGTCGCGCCTGGTCCGCGCGTGACCAGTGCGACGCCCGGCTCTCCGGTCAGCTTCCCGTATGCGTCCGCCATGTTCGAGGCGCCGCTCTCGTGCCTGCAGACGACCAGGCGGATGCGGTCGCGCGCGTCGTAGAGCCCGTCCAGCACCGCCAGGTGGCTCTCGCCCGGGACGCAGAAGACGTGGTCGACGCCCTGGCTGAGCAGGCTCTGCACCAGGATCTGCCCGCCGCTCCCGGCGAGTGTCGAGGGGCTTCCCATGGGCCTACAATCTCCATCCCATACTGCCGGCGCGGCGAAAAGCATGGCGCCACCCTCCCGGCGACTACTTGTACCTCTTCGCGTCGGCCGCGACGCGGGCGGCGTCGAACCGGTTCATCTCGTCGACCAGCTCGTTGGTGACCAGGTCGCCGGCCGGGACCTTCGCCCCGATCACCTTCCACTTCACCAGGAAGTCCTGGTAGGCGTCGAAGTCCTTGAGCGAGCTCTCGCCCCAGCGCTTCACCCCGCCGGCCTCCAGCTTCCAGTGCTCGGCTCGTGCGAGGAGCGTCTTGACGTCGTCGCGCAGCGCCTGCTCGTCGCTCTTCCCGCTCGGCTTGGTCTGCGGATACACCTCGTAGACGATCTTCACGGCCGCCTCCGGATTCGCCATCGCGAACACCGTGCCCATGGCGTATCCCTTCCCGAGCCCGACTGCCTGGGCCCGGTCCTTCTGGAGCGTCTCCTGGAGGGCGAGAAAGCCGTTGGAGGGGAAGCGCGCGACCGGTCCGGAGTCGAGGAGCCGCACGGGGACGCCGGCGCTGTCGACGAGCGCGTACTGCGTGTCG
This sequence comes from Myxococcales bacterium, assembly GCA_035635335.1. GTDB lineage: Bacteria > Myxococcota > Myxococcia > Myxococcales > 40CM-4-68-19 > VBKO01. The sequence continues at coordinate 12,073 of DASQBG010000083.1, forward strand.
TAGAGCGAGAGCGCCGAGACCTGCTCCCCGCGCAGGAGGGCGGCCGCCTGCGCCGCCTCGCCCACCACCACGATCTGCGCGTCCTTCTCGGGGTCGAGCCCGTTCATGGCGAGCAGTCCGCGGGCGACGGGGACGCCGGCCGATCCCATCGAGGCCACTCCGATCTTCTTCCCCTTCAGGTCTTTGATCGAGCGGACGGCGCTCTCCTTGGGGACCGCGATCCCGTAGATGTTCCCCTGGTAGGCCGTGTAGAAGATCTTCGCCTTGACCCCCTGCTGGAGCGCCGCCGGCAGTGGCTCGATCGAGGGCAGCGAGTAGGGCAGGTCGCCCGTGGCCACCAGCTTCACGCAGTCGGTCGATCCCGCGACCGGGACGAGCTGGACCTTCATTCCGGCCGCGTACCAGCCCATCTTCTGGGCGATGGCGAACGGCGCCGCCGCCGAGGTGATGGTGCGCGCGCAGAAGCCGACCTTGACCACGCTCTCCGCGCCGCGTCCAGGGGAGGCGAAGGCGGTGAGCACCGCGAGCGAAGGTACGAGCGTCGCGAGGATCCTCTTCATAGGCCACCTTTCAAGGCAGCGGCGTTTGCTGCCGATTTCTGCGAAGGGTCCCAGAACAGCACGCGCCGGCGGACGGAGACCAGCGCCGTATTGAGCAACAGCCCCATCACCGCCAGGATGAACAGGATCGCGAACTCGCCCGCGACGTCCATGCTGAAATTCCTGCTCTGGATGAGCATGCCAAGCCCCGCCTCCGCGCCGACGAACTCGGCGACGATCGCGCCCACCAGGGAGAAGACCATGGCCACCTCCAGGCCGGCCATGATGAAGGGGAGGGCGGAGGGGAGGCGCAGCATGCGGAAGATCTGCAGCTCGCTCGCGGCGAGCGAGCGCATCAGGTCGACGCGGTCCTCGTCCGCCGACCGCAGCCCGACCACGGTGTTCACCAGCAGGGGAAAGAAGGCGATCAGCGCGGCGCTGACCACCTTGGAGGTGAGGCCCAGCCCGAACCAGATCACGACCAGCGGCGCCAGCGCCACCTTCGGCATCGACTGGAACATGACGATGAACGGGTAGAGGAAATACTCGGTGCGGCGGCTGACGGCGAGCGCGGTGCCGACGACGAAGGCGACCGCCGAGCCTAGGGCGAACCCCAAGAGCGTCTCGGCGAGGGTGATCCACAGGTGCTGGAGGTAGATGCCGCTCACCGCGCCTCGGTACAGCGCCGCCCCCACCTGCGACGGCGGCGGCAGGATGAACGCGGGGATCCGCATCGCCCGGACAGCGGCTTCCCACACCGCGAGCGAGCCGATCAAGATCGCCACCCGCAGCGCTGGATTGCGCAGCCCGTTCATGCCTCGATCCCGCCCTTGGAGCTGAAGTGCGCGCGGATGCGCCGGACGATGCCGCCGAACTCGGGTGCGGCCATCACGTCGAGTGTGCGGGGGCGCGGGATCGCGACCGGGACCTCCTCGGCGATGTGTCCCGGCCGCGGAGTCATGATCAGCACCCGATCGGCGAGGAAGACCGCTTCCGCGATGGAATGGGTGATGAACACCACCGTCTCGCGGCGCTCCAGCCAGATGCGCTGCAGCTCGAGGTTCAAGCTCTCGCGGGTCATCGCGTCCAGCGCGCCGAACGGCTCGTCCATGAGCAGCATCGCGGGGTTGTGGATGAGGCCTCGCGTGATCGCCACCCGCTGCTGCATCCCGCCGGAGAGCTCCCATGGATAGCGATGCTCGAACCCGTGCAGTCCCACCAGGGCGAGGAGGTCGAGCGCGCGCGAGCGGTTGTCCTCCCGGCCCAGCCGCTGCACGTCCACGGGGAGCAGGACGTTGTCGAGCACGGTCCGCCAGGGGAACAGGACCGGCGACTGGAACACGACGCCGATGTCGCGGCGCGGGCCGGTGATCGACACGCTGCGCAGCCTGACCTCGCCGTCCGTGGCGGGAAGCAGGCCCGCCAGGATCTTCAGGAGGGTCGATTTCCCGCAGCCGGAGGGACCCACGACGGCGATGAACTCGCCCTCGCCCACGGTGAAGTCGATCCGGTCGAGCGCCACCACGGTGCCGCGCGGGGTGCCGTACTCCTTGCGCAGGCCCTTCACGCTGATCACGTCGGCGGACCGGGCCATCGCGCCTCCCCAACTGTACTTTATCACCCGCCGCCGATAGGGCAGCGGTGCGCTTTCACGGCCCGGCTCTGGCCCGCCGCGGCTGTTCCCGGGGCCGCGACTGAGCTACACGTCACCGGATGGACGGACGGGACCGCGCGCTGGCGGAGGCGTTCGACGGGCAGGCGGCGCAGTTCGAGCGCGCGCCGGTGCAAACCGACCCGGTCGCCCTGTCCCGGATGGTGGAGTTCGCCGCCTTGGCGCCCGAGTCGCGCGTCCTCGACGCCGGCTGCGGACCCGGCCTGGTCGCCGAGGCGTTCCTCGCCGCCGGCCACCGGGTGCAAGGCGTCGACCTGGCCGGCGAGATGGTGCGCCGCGCGCGCGAGAGGTGCGCCCGGTTCGGCGCCCGGGCGCGCTTCGACCAGGGCTCGGTGTTCGGGCTCGCCGCGGAGGCGCCGTTCGACGCCGCCGTGTCGCGCTTCGTCGTCCACCATGCCGCCGATCCGGTGGCGTTCATCCGCGCGCAGGCCGAACGGGTGCGGCCCGGGGGCGTGGTGCTGGCGAGCGATCACGTCACGGATCCGCACGAGCCCGCCGCGCGCTGGCACCAGGAGATCGAGCGGGCCCGCGATCGCACGCACGAGCGGAACCTGACCCCGGGAGAGCTGGCGGACGCCTTCGGCCGGGCGGGGCTCTGCGGCGTGCAGCTTGCCGAGGACGACTTCGAGCTGGATTTTGACGAGTGGTTCGATCGGGGCACGCCGGCGCTGCCGAAGGCGGAGGTCCGCGCGCGCGTGCTCGCGGGTCGTGCGCGCGGCTTCGAGGTGCGGAACCGGCCGGACGGGGGCATCACGCTGAGCTGCATCCGCGTGCTCGTGCGCGGGATCCGCTGAGCCAGTCGGTGATCGTGCGGACCGGCGCTCGTCGCCCCCACTCGCGTGCGATGCGGATGCGCTCGCCCCGCGTCCCGCTACCCTACGGCGCATGGCACAGCGTCGGCTCGCGGGAGTGCAGGTCGCGGTGTTGGCGGCGGACGGGTTCGAGCAGGTCGAGGTCACCGTTCCGGTCCGCGCCTTGCGCAAGGAGGGAGCCACCGTGCGCATCATCTCGCTCCGGCCCGGCCGGATCCGCGGGATCAACTTCCTCTGGCGCGGCAAGAAGATCCCCGTCGACGACACGGTGTTCACCGCCGATCCGGGAGACTTCGCCGCGCTCCTGCTTCCCGGCGGATTCATCAGTCCGGACCTGCTGCGCCAGAGCGAGCGCGCCCTGCAATTCGTCCGGGCGTTCGAGCGGGACCGCAAGCCGATCGCGGTCATCTGCCACGGTCCCGAGGTCCTGATCTCAGCCGGTCTGGTCAAGGGACGCCGGATCGCCTCCTGGCCCGGGATCGCGGACGACGTCCGGAACGCCGGCGGAACCTGGGAGAACGAGAAGCTGGTCCGCGACGGCAACTGGGTCTCGAGCCGCGCCCCGCACGACCTGCCCGCCTTCAGCGAGGGGATGGTCGGGTTCTTCGACGAGCGGGCATCCCGCAGCCTCGCGCCCGCTCCGCGGCGCTTCCGCTGGGTCGCCACGCTGATCCGCGCCGGCCTGGCCGTCGCCGCCTGGCGCGCCGGGCGGCGACTCCTGGCGGCCCGCGCTTGAGGCGGCGGCCCGCACTCCGCGGTCAGGCCATCACTGGCCAATGCACGCGTTGCCCATGCAGGCCTTCGGCAGGTTGTCGAGCATCCGCCTGGTGCGGATGCGATCCTCCTCGACCTCGGCCTTGTACCTGCAGATCCACTGCGGCATGTGCGTGCCGGTCATCGTCTCGCGCTTGCAGATGAAGTCGCCGCCTTGGTCCGGGCCGGAGGTCACGCCGATCTCCTGGTTGGCGACTGCGAGCCCGTTCATGGCGTCGTGGTGGGAGGAGGCCATCACCAGCTCGCCGTCGGAGCCGCGGCCCACGTAGAGCGGGTGCGCGTCGCCGCGCTTGGGCGCCACTTCGGACGCCGCCGGGCGCTCAGCGACGGCGCTGTTCTTGACCGCGGCGCATGCGCAGACGAGAACGCCCAATCCGAGCGCGACGTTCTTCACCATGATCGTCTCCCCCCAGCGCAGCCTTTCGAACCACCGGACTGTACTCCCCCGCCGGCGCCCAGCGAAAGCGCTCAGCCGATCCGCTGCGCGATCCAGGCGCGCGCCGGCGCGGCGGAGACGCCGAGCTTCTCCAGGCCCGGGAGCACCACCTCCGCCAGCGTCCGGACGAAGATCTCCTTCTTGCGCGGACCCGGGAGCACGCCGTGGCGGAGGAGCTCGTCCGCTCCGGGCTGGCCGGTAGAGAAGAGCCCCTCCTCCACCGTG
>DASQBG010000084.1:0-7919 GCA_035635335.1 Myxococcales bacterium
GAGTTGATGCGCCGCTACCCTCGCCACCCCTGGCCGGAAGACGGAGCGACCGCCACTCCGCCGGCCCCCCGGACCCGCTGACCCCGACCCAAAAAAATAATTATTTTTTTTCGCGCACTCCCACCCCCTACTGCCCCCCCGCGGCGGTGCGATGAAACAGCCGGAAGTTGCTCCGCTTTTGGGGCCGGGAGCCCGGAACGAGACGCAATGCGTCAACGCGTGCAGGCGCACCGGTCAGTGGATCGCTGCGCGCATCGGGAGCTCGGCGATGAGGCGCGCCTCCGCCGACGCGAGCTCGGCCCAGCGCTGCGGGGCCTGTTCGGGCGACGCCTTGACGGCCAGCTTCCAGAACAGCGCCCCGTGTCCGGCCTCGGCGGTCGCGAGCCGGGAGTAGAACTCGCGCAGGTCCGGGTCGGGGAGATGCTTCGACAGGAGCAGAAGGCGCTCCTGGCTGCGCAGCTCGATCAGCGCCGAGACGAGGAGGCGGTCGAGGAGGCGCTCCGACCGAGGCTGCCGCACGAGCGCCTGCAAGGCTTGCGCGTAGGGGTCGCCCGGATCGCGCCCGAGGCGGAGCCCGCGCCGGTCGAGGAGCTGCAGCACCTGGGCCAGGTGGCCGGCCTCCTCCCGCGCCAGCCGGGCCATCGCGCGCGGAAGGCCGACCACGTCGGGGAAGGCGGCGAGCATCGACAGCGCCTGCGCCGCCGCCTTCTTCTCGCAGTGGGCGTGGTCGACGAGCACCTCGTCGAAGCGCTCCACGGCCAGGCGCACCCAGGAGGCCGGTGTGGTTGCAAGAAGTTCCACGGCCGCGCTTGTTTCGCACGCGAAGCGGCGCTCGGCAAGGCGAAGCGGTACGCTCGACGGATGCGCATCGGCGTCATCTCCGACACGCACGGCCTGCTCCGGCCCGAGGCGCTGTCGGCGCTGCGCCGCGCCGACCACCTCCTGCACGCCGGAGACATCGGCGGCGAGGAGGTGCTGGCGGCGCTTCACGAGATCGCTCCGGTGACCGCGGTGGCCGGCAACGTGGACGGCTTTCGCTGCGGCGATGCGCGCGGGACCGCGCGGGTGGTGCTGGAGGGAGTGCGCTTCTACCTGACCCACATCCTCGAGCGCCCGGGGCAGCCGCGCCCGGAGGTGCAAGCGGACCTGCGCCGCGAGGCCGCCGACGTGGTGGTGTTCGGCCACAGCCACCTCCCGCACGACGAGGTGCTCTCGGGAGTGCGCTTCTTCAACCCGGCCAGCGCGGGTCCGCGCAGGTTCGACTATCCGGTCTCGGTGGGAATGCTGGAGGTGCGCGGCGGGCGCGTGGTCCGCTCGGAGCTCGTGCCGCTCGACGCGCGCAGCGAGGTCGCGCTCCAGAGGCACATGAACCAACTCACTCGCCGCCGATAGGGCGGCGTGTGTTTGCGGAGCGGCTCGTCAGGCTTCGAGTCCGCTCACCCGGTCAGAGCCGGAGCCGCGGGACCGACGTGCGCCGCGGCGACCTGGGCCGCCTCCTCGACGGTGGCGCAGAACTGCACTCGCCCGGGCTCCTCCTGCACGCCGGCCTTGCGGAGGACGCTCTCGGGCTGCGGGCGGAGACCGGTGATCAAGGTGAGCACGCCCTGCTGGCGCAGGCGGAGCAGCGTGCTCTCCAGCGCAACCAGGCCGGTGATGTCCATCGCCGGGACCGCCGACAGGTTCAGGATCAGGACGCGCATGCGCGCGCCGATCGCCTTGAAGGCGTCCATCGCCGACTCCGCCGCTCCGAAGAAGAGCGGCCCGTTCACCTCGTAGAGCACGGTGTCCTTGGGCAGCTTGACCTTGAGGTGCGGATGCCCGTCCTCGACCAGCTGCACGCTGGCCACTTCCGCCATGCGGCGCATGAAGAGGAACGCGGCCAGCACCATGCCGGCGGTCACCGCGATCACCATGTCGAAGACCACGGTGAGGAAGTAGCAGGTGAGCAGCACCGCCACGTCGCTCTTGGGAGCGACGCGGACGATGTGGAAGAAATGCTTGGCCTCGGACATGTTCCAGGCGACGAGCAGGAGCAACGACGCCAGCGCCGCCATCGGGAGATAGGAGATGAGCGGCGCGAGCGCCAGCACCGCCGCCAGCACCACCACCGCGTGCACCATGGTGGCGATGGGCGAACGGCTCCCGTACCGGATGCCGGTCGCGGTGCGCGCGATGGCGCCGGTGGCCGCGATGCCGCCGAAGAAGGGGCACACGACGTTTCCGACGCCGAGCGCGAGCAGCTCGGCATCGGGATCGTGCTTGGTGCCGGCCATGCCGTCCGCGACCACGGCGGAGAGGAGCGACTCGATGGCCCCGAGCACCGCGATCGCCAGGGCGGAGGGAAACAGCACGCGCAAGGTGTGCAGGTGGAGGGGCAGGTCCGGCCCCAGCGTCCACGGCTTCACGGGGAGAGGCGGGAGGCGCGGGATGCCGTCCACGCGCACGCCTTCGATCACGCTGTGGAAGCGCGAGCCGATGGTCGCCACGTCGACGCCGTGGCGGTGCAGCCAGAAGCCGGCCACCGCGGCGGCGGGCAGCGCGACCAGCGGCGCCGGGATCCGCCGGGAGATGCGCGGGAGCAGGATCAGCAAGAGGAGCGTCGCCAGCCCGATGCCCAATTCCGGCAGCCTCGCGGTCCCGCGCGCGAGCCACAGCGCGTACACCCGCTCCGCGAAGTGATCGGGCGAGCGGGTGGGGGCAAGGCCCAGCAGGTCCTTGAGCTGCAGGACGCCGATCACCGTCCCGATGCCGGCGGTGAAGCCGGTCGTCACCGGGTGGGGGATGAACTGGATGAGCCGGCCCAGCCGGAAGAGGCCCATCGCGATGAGGATCGCTCCGGCCATCGCGCCGGCGATCAAGAGGCCGCCGATGCCGAACCGCGAGACCACCGGAGCCAGGATGACGACGAATGCCGCCGTGGGACCGGTCACCTGGAAGCGCGACCCGCCCAGGAGCGGCACCACCAGCCCGGCGACGATGGCCGTGTACAAGCCGTGCTGGGGGGGAACGCCGACGGCGATGGCGAGGGCCATCGACAAGGGCAGAGCGACCACGCCGACCACCAGGCCGGCGAGCACGTCGGCGCGGAGGTCGCGAGGACCGTAGCCGTCCGCGAAGGCGGAGCGCAGGCCGGCGAAGGGGAGCGCCCGGAGCTTCGGCGCTGAGGAGGCGGGAACGTAGCGGTGGGTCATGCGGAGAGGAGGAGGTGCAGCTCGCCGGCGTGCGCGCCGGACTGGAAGGAGGGAATGGTGGCGCCGACTGCCTGCAGGCACGAGGCGGCGTCGAAACGGGACAGCGCGCGCGCGGGCTCGAGGCCGCGGCGCTCGGCCTCGTCCCAGGTCGACCCGTCCACGGCCGCTCCCGCTGCCGAAGTGGCCCCGTCGCGCCCGTCGGTGCCGGCGGCGAGGAAGCCGGCGCGCCGCCCCCGCAGCGCGCGCGCCATGAGAAGGGCGAGGTGCTGCGCGCGCCCGCCCGGCGGGGCGTCCGGGGGAACGGCCAGCTCGGGCTCGCCCGACGCGGCGAACAGGCCCGGTCCCGCGGCGCGCTCGTACTGCTCGGGAAGCGCGGAAACCGGACCGCGCACCAGCGGGCCCACCCGGGCTGGCGACCGCGAAAGTCGCGCGGCCTGCTCCGCCGGCGCGCGCATGTCGCAGAGGGCCACGTGCTCGATGAAGTCGGCCGGATCGCCCGGCTTCAGCGTCTCTTCGGAAGGGCCCCCCTCGAGGAGCCGCACGGCCCGCTGCGGCAGCGCGACGCGGCGGCGCCGGACGATCTCGCGGGCATCGGCGAAGGTGGTCGGGTCCGCCGCGAACGGGCCGCTGGACACCGCCGCGGGGCCGCCCTGCGGGACGTCGACCAGGACCAGGGCGCGCGCCCGCCGCACCCCGGCGGCGTGCAGCGCCCGCGAAAGTCCCCCGCCCTTGAGCCGGGACAGGTGCGCGCGCACGCAGTTCATCTCCTCGATCGGCGCGCCGCTCCGCACGAGCGCGTCGTTGACCGCGCGCACTTCGTCGAGATCCAGCGGCGGGCGGGGCACCTCGGCCAGTGCCGAACCGCCGCCGGACACGAGCAGGAGCGCGGCGTCCCGCTCGCCCAGCGAAGCCGCCGCTACGAGTAACGCCTGGCCGGCGCGCAGCGACCCCTGGTCGGGCAGCGGGTGGCCTCCCTCGATCAGCGCGCCTCCGCCGGCGCCCGCGGGTACCGCGAAGGCGAGTGGCTCCAGGCCCTTGCCGAGAGCAGCGCGCGCTCCGGCCAGCATCTCCGCCACCGCCTTTCCGAGCCCGAGCGTCACCAGCCGTCCGCCCGGCGCGGGCTGCGGCGCCCGGCCCGAGGAGCAGGCCTCGCGCACCAGGCGCTCCGCCGAAAGCGCCTCGACGACGGCCCGGAACAAGGCGACCAGCTCGGCCCGCAGGTCCATCGTCCGCTACCCTACACTGCCGGGCGGCCGGGACGGCGGCGATTTCAGTCCTCCAGCTTGAAGAGGTCCGGCAAGAGCTCGCCCGCCTTGCCCAGGCGGCACTCGTCGAAGGAGTGGGCGTTCTCCGGACGTTCGAGGCCTACGTAGACGGTCCGGGCGAACCGGCCTGTGCGCGTGCTCGGGAAATTGCGCACATGCGACGCCAAGCCTGCGGCGGGATACACCGCGCCCGAGCTGCCCACCGTGACGAACAGGTCGCAGCTCGCCACCGCCGCGCCGATCTCGTCCAGCCCTTTCGGGATCTCGCCGAACCAGACCACGTCCGGCCGGAGCAGCGCTCCGCACCGGCAGCGCGGCGGCCCCTCCAGGTAGGCGCGATCGTCGGGGAAGGAAGGCCGGTCGCATGCGGAGCAGCAGGTGCGCAGGAGCTCGCCGTGCATGTGCAGGACGCCGCGCGAGCCGGCCCGCTCGTGCAGCGGGTCCACGTTCTGGGTGCAGACGAAGAGGTCCTCGCCGAGGAACGTGCCCAGGCGCGCCAGCGCGTGGTGCGCCGGGTTCGGGGCCACCTGCGCGGCCTGCAGCCGCCGCTCCGAGTAGAACCGCCACACCAGCGACGGGTCCCTCTGGAACCCTTCGGGCGTGGCGACGTCCTCGATGCGGTGCTCCTCCCAGAGCCCGCCCGCGTCGCGGAAGGTGCGGATGCCGCTCTCCGCGCTGATGCCCGCGCCGGTGAGCACGAATACGCGGGTGCCGCGCCGGACGGGGATGGGCGAGAAGGCGCTGCCCGGCGCGACGCGGGGGAGCGGGATCATCCCGGCATGGTGTCCCCGCCCCTCCGGTTGCGCAAGGCGAGAGGGTTCTGTCCTCGAGAGGTCGGGGTCGGGGTTCGAGGTCGAGGTTCGAGGTCGAGTTGCGCGGCGGCCGATCGCAGGCAAGATCCCGCCCATGTTCGCGCAGGACCTGCGCCGGGAGCTGTCCCGGCGGTTCTACATCCGCAGCCGCACCGCCCGGACGGCGGCGCTGCGGATTGCGTATGTGGCCTATGCCTCGACGCTCAACGGCTGGCAGACTCGCCGCCCCGAGCCCGAGGCGGCCGCCTCGCTGCGCCGCCGCATCGAGCAGCTCTTCGACGAGGACTGGCAGGACGCCGACGCGGGCCTGTACCCGCGCGAGCTGATCGACGCGTTGCCCTGGCTCGAGTACGCCCTCGCCACACCGAAGCTGCTCGCAGACCTGCCCCGCACGCGGGAGCGCATCCGCAACCAGCGCCACGACGAGCTGCCCGAGGACCTCGCGCCGCGCTACCCGCCCTACTACACGCGCAACTTCCACTACCAGACCGACGGGTACCTGGGTCACACCAGCGCCGAGCTGTACGACCTGCAGGTGGAGTTGCTCTTCGGGGGGACCGCGGACGCAATGCGCCGCCGGCTCATCCCGCCGGTGGTGCGCTTCGCCCGCGCCGAGGGACAGGCCGGCCCGGCCCCGGCACGGCCGCTCAAGCTCCTCGACGTCGCCTGTGGGACCGGGCACTTGTTGCGGATGCTGGGCGCGGCGCTGCCCGGCGCGCGCCTTTTCGGAGTGGATCTTTCCCCCCACTACCTCGCCTGGGCGCGGGAGAAGCTGCCGCGCGAGCTGGACGTGAGCCTCGTCTGCGAGAACGCCGAGCGCCTCCCGTTCCCGGACGGGCACTTCGACGCGGCGACCAACGTCTTCCTGCTCCACGAGCTGCCGGCCGAAGTCCGCGGGCGCATCCTCGGGGAGATGGCCCGGGTGGTCCGCCCGGGCGGCCTGGTGGTGGTCGGCGACAGCCTGCAGCTCGGCGACGCGCCCGAGCTGCACCGGGAGCTGCACGCGTTTCCGGACCGCTTCCACGAGCCGTACTACCCCTCGTACATCCGCGACGACCTGGCCGCGACGGTGCGCGAGGCCTCGCTCGAGGTGTGCGAGGAAAGGCTCGCCTTCCTCACCAAGGTGGTGGTCGCGCGTCGCCCGATCGCCTAGCTCGCCACACCTCGGGGAATTGGACGCGTCTCCACCCGACGGTACAGTCGCTACCAGACCCTGTCCGGGGGGACGGGATGGACGCGAAGAAAGCGATCCTGCTCCGGCACCGCTTCGACGACGTCGAGCAGCTGCGCAGACATCTGCACGTGGTGGACGGCACCACCTTGCTGTTCTTCCGCGACCCGCATCTGAACATCGTCACCGGCGCGCAGGCACTGCTGGAGGTGGCGTTCGAGAGCAGCGAGCAGACGCGCGTGCTCAAGGCCATCGCGCTGGCCCGGACCGACCAGGGACTGTGGCTCGCGGTGCCGAACACCCGGTTCGCGCGCGACGTGCACGAGCGCGGGCTGTCGCCCCGCAAGGGACGGCGCCTCGGCGTCGACGAGTCGGTGCGGCTCAAGCGCGCGGGCGGCAGCGAGTACATGGTCCGCCTGCTCGACCTGAGCATCGGGGGAGCGCGCATCGGCGGGGGCCTTCCTGCCCAGCTTGCCCCGGGCAACGTCATCGCCCTCACCATCGCGCCGCCGGAGTCCGGCCGCGCTCCTGAAATCACCCGCGGCAAGGTGGTCTGGGTGGAGGACGGCGAGGCCGGAGTGATGTTCGACCGGGACATGGAGAGCTCGCGGGTCGCCGCGGGGCGCCTCTTCCGCTCGCTCGAGCAGCCCTGGGCACAAGCGCGCGAGATCCGGCACCTACCCCCCTGCTGCAGGAACGGCGAGGTCCTCGACCCGCCCGTCCCCCGCGTCCGCATCGACGGCAAGACCGCCGGAAAGAAAGCTGGCTAAGACCAAAAGCGTTTCACGCGAAGCGCAGAAAAGGCGGAAGCGCGGAAGATTGCTTTTCGAAAAACGTCTTCCGCGCTTCCCCATCTTCCGCGCTTCGCGTGAGATGTTTGAGGCATAACGGAGGACTCGTGCGACGGGCCGGCTTCCGCGGCGGCGAGGGCGCGGGCCCTGCGGGCCCAGACTGCCGCCACGCCGGCGATGGCTGCCAGGACGCAGACGACCACCACCAAGAGGAAGAGGACGCCCCATTTCGCCGACTGCGTCATCGGCGAGGAGGGATCTCCGAAGCAGACCGGGCAGGAGAGGAGGAGGTTCACGTCGAGCCCACGTCCTTCAGCTTGCGCAGGAACCACAACCCGTAGAACACCAGCGCCGCCGCCGCGAGGAAGCCCAGGATCGCCATCGCCAGGGTCCCGCCCTTCCCCGTCCGGCCGAAGTCCCACAGGCCCCAGGCCCCGAACATCAGCGCGGTCAGCGTCGCCACCACGATGAAGAACACGTGGAAGCCCTTGAGGCCCATCAGACCGCCACGCCCTCGAAGATCGTGAGCGACGGGAGCAGCAGGACCAACAAGAAGAAGGCCGCGGTGAGGATCAAGACCGCGTAGATCACCTTCTTCTCCGAGATGAGGTGCATGAACACGCCCGCCACCAGCGCCGCCTTCACGGTGGCGATGACGAGCGCCACCGCGATGGCGATCGGCCGCTGGA